>DATNQJ010000136.1:0-3104 GCA_036704085.1 Stenomitos sp. | reverse complement strand
CGGCTGCGGGCGTGGACCCGGCCGCAGGCGTCCAGCTCGCCGACTCGCTCGACTGGCTGCCCGGACAGGGCATCCGGTACCAGGTGGGAACGGATGCCTACGGCATGGGGCTGCTGCTCGCCACGGCCCTGGTGGGGCTCGCCAGCATGCTCGCGTCCTGGGGCGTCGAACGACGCTCGCGCCTTTACTTCAGCCTGCTGCTCGCCATGCAGTCGCTCCTCACCCTGGCCTTCGCGGCCCAGGACTTGTTCCTCTTCCTCGTCTCGTGGCAGCTGGCCCTCCTCCTGGCCTACTTCCTGACGGGCCTGTGGGGGGGAGCGCGGCGGACCTACGCGGGCATGAAGTTCTGGCTCATGGTCGGCGTGGGGCAGGCCTTCACCCTGGCCTCGGCCATCGCCCTCTACATGCTCAACGGCTCCAACGCGGACCTGACGGTCATGCTGCGCAGCCATCCGGCGGCGGTCGCGCCCATGGCGCTGCAGATCCCCCTCTTCCTCTGCCTGTGCGCCGGCTTCGTGGTCCAGGCGCCCCTCTTTCCCGTTCATCGCTGGCAGCCCGATACCGTCACCGAGGCGCCCCTGGCCGTCACGGTCATGGTCACGGGCCTCCTGGGGACGCTCGCCGTCTACGCCCTGATGCGCCTCGGCTTCGGGATCATGCCGGGCCCCGCGCAGGACCTCGCTCCCTTCTTCACCGGCCTCGGTCTCGTCACCGTCCTCTATGCCGCCTGGGGGGCCATCGTCCAGACGGACCTGCGGCGCACCATCGGCTACGGCTCCATGGGCATCCTCGGTCTGGCGGTGGTCGGGCTCGGGACCTTCCAGCAGGCAGGCATCAAGGGGACCTGCATGGCGCTCTTGGGCCATGCGCTGCTCGTGCCCCTCCTGCTCGTGCTGGGCAGCGTCCTCGTCGGGCGGACCGGCAGCTGGAAGCTCTCGGAGCTCTCGAGCCTCACGCGCCTGCTGCCGCGCCTCCGGCTCGCGGTCATCGTCGCCTTCACCCTGGGCCTGGTGCTGCCCTTCTTCGCGGGCTTCCCCCATGCGGCCCTGCTGCCGGGGATCGTCGCGAGCCAGCCTGCCGTCGGCGTGGTCGCCGTGCTCGGCTGGGCGGGCCTCGCCTGGTCGATCTTGATGACCGGTCGATCGCTCGCCCTGGGCCTCGCCTCGCCCCAATTCAAGGGCCTTTCCGACCTCACGCTCCAGGAGGCGATCCCCGTGGCCCTGCTCGGGCTCGCGGCCCTCTTGCTCGGAGTGTTCCCGGTGGTGGCCCTCACGGCCGTGGACGCCTTCGGCCAGTCCTTCTTCCCCTTGATCGGCCTGTAGGAGGCGCGCTTGGATACGTTGCGTCTGATGCTTCCGGACCTCTTGCTCCTGGCCCTGATCCTGGGCCTCGCCTTCACGCGCCGGCATGCCGGACTCGTGGCCCTCTACGGTCTCATCGTCATCGCGGGCTTCCAGCTCGGCAGCTTCTGGTCGGGGGCGGGCACGGGGACGGTGGGCGGCATGCTGCAGCTGGACGCCTTCGCCGTCACCGGGCGCGTGGCCCTGCTCCTCGCGGCCGCCGGCGTGGTCGCGCTCGGCCTCGATCGCTTGCCCGAAGGCCTCGCGGGAGGTCGCAAGCTCGCCTTGATGCTGCTCTCGCTGCTGGGGGCCTTCCTGCTTCCGGCTGCGAGCGACCTGGTCATGGTCTACCTCGGGCTGGAGCTGTTGTGGCTGCCCGCCTGCGTGACCTTGCTCCGCCCCACCGACGGCGCCGCACCGGTCGAGGGAGCCCTCAAGACCTTCTTCTACGGGGCGGGGCTCTCGGCGACCTATCTCTTCGGCACCACCCTGCTCTACGGGCTCTCGGGCACCACCGACCTCGGGGGCGTCGCGCGCCAGCTCATGCAGCTCGGCACCACCACCAACGGCCCCATGCTGCTAGGCGCGCTGCTCGTGGTCGGAGCCCTCGCGGCCAAGATCGCGCTGGTGCCCTTCCATGCCTACTACCCGGACGCCATCGAGGAGTCCACGGGGACGAGCACGGCCTACCTGCTCGTCGTTCCGCTCATGGCCGGGGCCATGGTCGTCATGCGCGTGCTCTTCACCGCCCTGCCGTCCGCCCGCGACCTGTGGGCTCCCCTGCTCGTGGTGGCGTGCCTGTTGACGCTCGTCGTGGGCCCGGTCCTGGCGCTCGCCCAGACGGATCTCAAGCGCATCCTCGCCTCGGCGGTCATCACCCAGGCGGGCTTCTGGTCGCTCGGCCTGCTCGCGCTGGCACATCCGGACTCGAGCCGGGACGCCCTCGCCTCGGTCCTGATGGGAACGTTCACCACCGGACTCGCCCTGTTGGCAGCCCTCGCCGTCCTCCAGGCCCTCTCGGCCGAGCGCCTGATGGACCTCTCGGGCCTCTTCCAGCGATCGCCGGGCCTCGCGGTGTGCCTCGCCGTCGCATGCCTCGGACTCTCGGGCCTGCCGCCGGTGGCCGGGTTCTGGGCCAAGCTCCTGCTCTTCAAGAGCGTGGTCTCCTACGCCAACGCCGCGATGGCTTACGGCCTGGTCTGGCTCGTGGCGATCGCCGGCCTGAGCGCCCTGGTGCTCAGCTACGCCCTCATGCGTCCCCTGCGCGTGGCCTTCTTCGAGCCCGTCCCGGAGGCCGCGCCGGTGGCGTTGTCGCCCGGCCTGCTTGCCGTCGCCGGGCTCGGAGCGGTAGGATCGATCCTGCTCTTTCTTTTGCCCCACGCCCTTTGGCAGCCCGTCCTCGCGGCGGTTGCGGGGCTCTAACTTCGGAGGATGAGATGATCACCCGCGACACGGTCCGCCACGTGGCGAAGCTCGCCCGCCTCGAGCTCACGGAGCAGGAAGAGGCGCAGCTGACCGAGCAACTCGGCTCCATCCTCGGCTACGTCGAGCAACTGGGCGAGGTCGACACCACGGGCGTCGAGCCCACGGCCCACGCCCTGCCCCTCGCCAATGTCCTGCGACCGGACACGCCCCATGCCTCCTTGAGCCAGGCGGAGGTGCTCCAGAACGCCCCGGCTGCCGAGAACGGCATGTTCCGGGTGCCCCGCATCCTCAGCGAGTAGGCCATGAAGGGCAACGCACGAGTGGTCGTGGTCGGCGCGG
>DATNQJ010000135.1:0-3934 GCA_036704085.1 Stenomitos sp. | reverse complement strand
ACCGTCATCCTCTTCGCGGCGACCCTGTCCTTGCTCTCGGCGGTCGGCATCAACATCACGCCGATCCTCGCCAGCGCGGGGGTGGTGGGCCTGGCCGTGGGTTTCGGGGCGCAGAGCCTGGTCAAGGACGTGATCACGGGGTTCTTCATCCTCCTGGAAGACCAGTACGGGGTGGGCGACGTCGTGAAGATCAACGACAAGTCCGGCCTGGTGGAGAAGATGAACCTCCGCATCACCCAGCTGCGCAACCTCTCGGGCGAGCTCATCACCATCCCCAACGGCCAGGTCTCGATCGTCTCGAACCAATCCAAGGAGTGGGCCCGGGCCCTGCTCGAGATCGGCGTGGCCTACGAGGCGGACATCGACCATGTCCTCAAGGTCATGGTCGACGAGGGCAGCCGATTGCATGCGGAGTGGCCGGACAAGGTGCTCGAGGAGCCCGAGGTCAACGGCATCCAGTCCTTCGGGGATTCGAGCATCCAGCTGCGCGTGGTCATGAAGACGGCCCCCCTCAAGCAGTGGGAGGTCGCGAGCGAGTGGCGGCGGCGGGTGAAGTTCGCCTTCGATCGGGAAGGGATCTCGATTCCCTATCCGCAGCGCGTGCTACGGATCGTGCCGGAGGCCAAGGGCCTGGAAGAGCTCGATCGCCTGGTCTAGCGCGCGATCGAGACCCCGACGTTCCAATCTTTGAAGGCCATGTAGGCGGCGAGCTCCGCCCGCGAGATGGTCAGGCTGCCGGCCTTCGACTGGGGGTCGTTGATGGTGACGCGATCGCCCTGGATGCCCGTGACCAGGATGAAATGGCCGCCGTTGAACTTGGCGTACTGGTCGTCGGTGAAGCGATTCTCGTAGGCGACGGGGTTGCCGGCAAGGACCACGAGCTTGCCCTGTCGGACGGCCTGCTCGACGCCGGAGAGATCGTAGACCTTCTCGGCCTTGGCGCCGCTCGCGAGCGCACCGCGCAGCACGTCGTCGTCCGACGTGAGCTTGAAGTCGTTCGCGTCGCCTTCCATGGCCATGCGGGTCTGGTCGATCCACTCCTCCGGGTTCGCCGGATTCTGGAGTCCCGGGGGCATGAGGCCGACGGCCTTGAGGGCCATGGCGAGGCTCGCCGGGCCGCAGTTGGTGTTGCCGCTGTTGGCGTTGGGGTTCCAGCGATCCGTGCGGACCTGGCTGATGAAGAAGCTGTTGGGATCGAGGGTGGGGCGCGGGCTCGCCACGAAGACGTCGCGGCCGAGGGGCGCGTAGGCGGAGGTCGGCGCCGCCGGTTGAACCGGAGCCGCAGCGGGCAGGGTCTGCACCATGCGGTGCAGGGCCGTCAGGATATCGGCGTAAGATCCCAGCTTTCCAACCGACATGGAGCACCTCCTGGAGGGGTTATCGACGGATCGCCCTCCGGAGGCGTTTATCGAGCCGTTAAGGTTGAAGTAAGCTTCGCCAAAAGAAAACCCCCGGCCGAAGCCGGGGGCGAGAGTAGAAAGCTTAGACCTGCTGGGGCGGCTGGGGGCAGAGGATGCCCTGCAGCTGCTTCACGGCGCGCTTGAGGCGGCGGCAGATCTCCATCTGGGAGACCCCGAGGCGGCGCGCGACCTCGGCCTGGGTCATGTCCTGGAAGTACCGCATCTCGAGCAGCTCCTGCTGCTGCTTGGACAGGCGGCCCATGGCCTCCTTCAGGAGCAGGCGCTCATCCAGGTCGAGCTGACCGTCGCGTTGCGAGCGCGGATCCATCAGGGTGTCGAGCAGGGTGCGGGTGTCGTCGTCGTCGCCGCGACCTTCCTGGTCCAGCCAGTAGACCGACACGCGGTTGTCGTACTGCTTGACCTCGTCGATCTGCTGCACCGAGATTTCCAGGGCGGTTGCCAGCTCTTGGTGGGTCGGCTCGCGGCCCAGCTCGTGCGAGAGGTTCGCGGTCACCACGCTCAGACGATAGCTCAGCTCCTGCAGGGCGCGCGGTCCGCGCATGAGGTTCTGGCGATCGCGCAGGTAGTGACGGATGTGACCGGTGATGTAGTGAACGGCGTAGGTCTTGAACTCGGTGTTGTGACCGAGTTCGTAGCGATCGATCGCTTCCAGGAGTCCGATCGAGCCGACCTGGATCAGGTCCTCAACCGGGTCCGTGCTCCGTCGCGCCAAACCGCGGGCGATCTTCTTCACCAACGGGAGGAACTCGTGCACCAAACGCTCGCGTTCCTTGGCGGTCAACGACCATTTACGGGTACCTTCCACGCATAACCTCCGGATCGTTCAAGGCTGGCTTGCTAGATGCGGGTCCACCGTGACGCGGTCCCTTACCTGCTGCTTAGGCCCGGTTCTGCTCCTCGTGCGAGTTGCAGGGGCCCCTCCGACTAGGTGATTTGAAGTATAACAGAAAGATTAAGTCGTTATGAGCTTTTCAGCCCTTACGAATTGTTAATACACTGTCAATTAGTGCGTTTTTCATCTTAGACCTGGGTAAAACTTCTCAGTTATCCCTTAAATCAGGTAAGCGAGGGTTAACCCTTGCTAGCTTGGCTGAAAAACGCGCCGTTCCTCGGTTATTTTCCCACGCAAAAGCTCGCGAAGATGTGATCGATCACCTCTTCCTTGAGGTCTTCTCCGGTGATCTCCCCGAGCGCTTCGACCGCATCTCTGAGGTCGATCGCGACGAAATCAGCGGCAAAGCCTCCCGCGACGCTCTCGTGCGCCTTGCCGAGGCTCTCCTGGGCCCGCAGCAAAGCGGCGTGGTGACGGGCATTGATGGCCACCGCTTGCACAGGGGCCAACGCCGCACCTACCGCCACATCATAGATCGCCTGCTCGAGATCCGCCAGTCCTGTTCCCGTTCGCGCCGAGATCGCGACCGTCTGGACCCCGCTTGGCAAGCCTTTTAGAGGCTCCACGACAGAACAGCGATCAATCTTATTGATAACAATCAGGGTGGGTCCTGCCTGCTGGGCGGCCGTCCAGATGGCCAGGTCCTCGGATCCAGGATCCGTGCCGGCTTCCAGGACCACCAGGCGCAGATCGGCCGCCTTGAGGGCCGCGCGCGATCGCTCGATCCCGATCCGCTCCACCAGATCCGCCCCCTCCGCGCGGATTCCCGCCGTGTCGAGGACCTGGAAGGGGACTCCCTTGATCGACAGGCCCGCCTCGAGCACGTCGCGGGTGGTCCCCGCCACGTCCGTGACGATGGCGCGATCCGCCTGCAGGAGGGCGTTGAGAAGGCTGGACTTGCCCACGTTGGGGCGCCCCACGATGGCGAGCGAGGCCCCTTCGCGCAACAGGCGCCCCCCCTCGGCCGTGGCGAGCAGCTCGGAGGCACGCCGCATGAGGTCGTCGAGGGTCTCGCGCATGCGCTCGGTGGACGGAGCGTCGATCTCGTCCGGAAAGTCGATGGAGGCTTCGAGTTCGGCCAAGAGGTGCTTCACCGGGGCGCGCAACGCGGAGGTCGCGCGGGCCAGATGCCCCTCGAGCTGGCCGACGGCCGTGCTCAGGGCGCGCTCGGTGCGCGCGCTCGAGATCTCGGCGATGGCCTCGGCCTGGGTCAGATCGATCCGGCCTCCCAGGAAGGCGCGCTTCGTGAACTCGCCGGCGGCCGCCAGGCGCGCGCCCTGGGCGAGCACCACGGCCAGGATGCGCTGCATGACGGCAGGGCCCGCGTGGCACTGCAGCTCCACGACGTCCTCGGTGGTGTAGGAGTGCGGCGCCCGGAAGACGAGCATGACGATCTCGTCGAGGGTCTCCCCGGTCCGGGGCTCGACCAGATGGCCCACGTGGACCTGGCGGCCCGTGCGCTCCGGCAGGGGCGGGTCGAGGGGCCGCATGCCCCAGTCACGAAACAGCCCCTGCGCCATGGGCATGGCGTCGGGGCCGCTCAGTCGGATGATGCCGACACCGCCCACGCCGGGTGGGGTCGCGATGGCGGCGATGGTGTCGATGAGGTGCATGGGTTGCC
>DATNQJ010000134.1:0-4731 GCA_036704085.1 Stenomitos sp. | reverse complement strand
ACGGGTCCGTACCACGGCGGTTCGATTGAGTTAAGCGTCTGGCGCGGTCGCCAGACGAGGAAGGCCGAGCGAGTCGAAATAGGCGTTGGACAGGGCCTGTTGTACGGCGACATGGCGAGCCATGCGCCAGTACCCACGTTCCGACCCGGCGGCGACGGCCGCGTGGAAGTGGGACACTCCCAGCCGACGCAGTTGCGCGTACCGAGTGCGCCCGGTCTTCCATTGTCGCCAGATATACATACGTAATCGGCGACGAATCCATGAGTCCAGTCCTTGCAGCACGATCGGGGTCTGGCAGAAGCCGAAATAGCCTCGCCAGCCGATCAGGTATCGTGCCAGAGGCGCGATCAACTGCGGCAGACTGACCCCCAGCATCCGACTCGTCAGTTCCCGGATTCGCTCTTTGAACTTCTGCAGGGCCTTCGCGGCGATCTGCCGTGTCGGCTTGGCATCGTTCGAGATCGTGAATCCCAAGAACTTTCGCTCCCCGGATCGAGCCACCGCACTCTTCGATTCGTTGACCTTGAGCTGAAGCCGTGTCGTCAGGAAGCGACAGACGCTCGCCATGACGCGCTCTCCCGCCCGGCGGCTGCATACGTAGATGTTGCAGTCATCGGCATAGCGGCAGAAGCGAAGACCCCGGCGGGTCAGTTCGCGGTCGAATTCGTCGAGCACGAGGTTTGAGAGCAAGGGGGACAGAGGACCGCCTTGCGGCACCCCCTCGTCCGTCGGACCGACCAGCCCGTTCTCCATCACCCCGGCGTTCAGGTACGCCCGGATGAGGCGGAGCAGTCGCTTGTCGGAGATCCGTCTGGCCGCCCGATCCATCAAGATGTCATGGTTGACTCGATCAAAGAATTTTTCTAGATCGATATCAACCACCCATCCGTAGCCTTCGGCGACATGGGATTGCGCCTGAGCTACGGCCTGATGGGCCGAGCGACCGGGCCGGAACCCGTAGCTGTGCTCCGAGAACGTCGGGTCCCAGCGGCCTTGCAGGACTTGCAGGATCGCTTGTTGGATCAGGCGATCCAACACGGTGGGAATGCCGAGCTTGCGCACCCCGCCGTCCGGTTTGGCGATTTCGACTCGCCGCACCGGTTGCGGTCTATAGGTCCCGTTGAGCAGCTGTTCCCGGATGGTTGGCCAGTGCTCACGCAGGTAGTCCCGGGTCTCGTCGATGGTCCTGCCATCGACGCCGGAGCTCCCTTTGTTAGAGCGGACGTGATGCCACGCTTCTTCGAGGTTCTCTCGTTCGCACACCTCCTCCATCAGTGACTCACCAGCTGCCGGGTTTTCGGGTTCCCGCTTCGCCGTGGGTGATTCGGTCCCTTCACGGTCGGCGTCCTGGGTTTCACCCCGACTCTCCATCATGAAGGCCAGTGGAAGCTGCTGGTACTGGATTTTCGGCCGCATGTCACCCATGAGTCGCGAGGCCTACTGGCCCCTCCCAATCGTTCAGGCCTTCGTCCGTCGTTTCCGGCTCGGCTGATCTGTTGCCCCGCCTTTCAGCTTTGGGGTGCCTAAATGGCTTCGCCGACAGCACGGCCTACTATGCCTTCTGCTGACTTCTGCACCGGGGTCAGGGTGTCTTGCGGCCCCCTCAGTCCCGTCACCGAGACACGGCGCAGACCTCCCGAGGTAAGCTCGACCGCCTTCACCGCACACCCGCCGGATCTACAACCACAGGCCCTTGATGGATGAGGACTTCGCGGTCAGTTGTCCGCTCGTCCGACCTGGGCTGCCTCATATCCGGTTTCTGTTCGTCAGGTCACGGCTTTGCTCCACGCTTCCTCCAGACCTCGCCTCGCGGCGACGACCTTGCGCTTCGCTCGCACTTCACCTCCATCAGGTTGTGCAGGGGACTTGCACCCCCAGGCTGTCGAACATGCTCGGCACACAACTAAACCGCTCCGCGGTAGGGCTCCCGTGCGTCGGCCCTCTTGCTGTTCGAGAGCCCTTCCTTCACCCCCGCCCCTCTTGACTGCGTCTCTCATCACGCCGCGCGCCGATCCCGATCCTCCGAGATGCGATCCCGATCCGTGCGTCCGCTGAGCCATCATGAGGCTGGTTCACGCCCCACTCACCTCAGCAACGGAGCACGTCATGACACCGCTGCGCCAGCGAATGATCGAGGACATGAAACTCCGCAACTACGCGCCTCGCACCATCCAGGTCTACGTCGAGCGCGTCGCCACCTTCGCCAAGCACTTCGGCAAGTCGCCCGAGCACCTCGGGGCGGCCGACGTCCGAGCCTATCTCCTCTCACTCGTCCAGGAGAAACACGCCTCCTGGAGCTATTACAGCCAGGCCGTTGCCGCCCTCCGCTTCCTCTACCGTACCACCCTCGGCAAGAAGTGGATGCTCAAGGGCGTCGTCTCCCCCAGGAGGCAGAAGAAGCTGCCCGTCGTCTTGAGTCCCGACGAGGTCGCGCAGTTCTTCGAGGCGGTTACCGGCCTCAAGCACCGCGCCATCCTCATGACCGCATACGCCGCGGGCCTGCGCGTTTCCGAGGTTGTGGCCTTGCGCGTCGACGACATCGACAGCCGGCGGATGGTCATCCGCATCCGCCAGGCCAAGGGGCAGAAGGACCGCTACGTGATGCTCTCGCTTCGATTGCTCGCCGTTCTCCGTGAGTACTGGAAGGCGGCCCGGCCGACCTTGTTCCTCTTCCCGGGCAAGGTGCCGGATCGACCCGTCACCACGCGTACGGTCGGAAGGGCCTGCCGCGACGCGCGCGAGGCAGCGGGGCTGGGCAAACACGTCACCGTCCACACCTTGCGGCACAGCTTCGCGACCCACCTCCTCGAGGCCGGCACGGACATCCGAATCATCCAGGTCTTGCTCGGGCACCGCAATCTCCGCACCACAGAGGTTTACACCCACGTCTCGGCGGTGGCCCTGGAGGCGACGCAAAGTCCGCTCGATCGGCTCGCACCCCCGATGGAGGGACGACCCCAGCCATGACGCAACATCGGCTCGAAGTGGCCGATGTCTTCCGCGAACATGGGCATGCCTTCCTCGAACAGTACGGCGACACGCTCTCGCCCGAGCGTCGCCGCGCCCTGCGCGACATCGCGGCCTGCCGGACCGCCGCGCTGGGCGGACACGTCGAGGCATGCGACCAGTGCGGGCATCAGCGGATCGCCTATAACTCGTGCCGCAACCGCCACTGCCCCAAGTGCCAGGCCACCGCCGCGGCGCAGTGGATGGAGGCCCGAGAGGCGGAGCTGCTGCCCGTCGAATACTTCCATGTGGTCTTTACGCTTCCGACGGCACTGGGTCCGATCGCCCTCCAGAACCCGCGGGAGGTCTACGGCCTCCTGTTCCGTGCTGCCGCCGAGACCTTGCAGCAGATCGCCGCCGATCCGAAGCACCTCGGGGCTGAGATCGGATTCCTGGCCGTCTTGCATACCTGGGGCCAGAATCTCCAGCACCACCCGCATCTGCATTGCGTCGTGCCGGGAGGCGGGTTGTCCCTCGACGGCTCACGTTGGGTGGCTTGCCGGCCGGGATTCTTTCTCCCGGTGCGCATCCTCAGCCGTGTCTTCCGGGGCAAGTTCCTCGCGCTGCTGGGCGAGGCCTTCGATCACGGAAGGCTCTCGTTCCACGGGAAGCTCAGCGCGCTGGCGGATGCCGGCGAGTTCCAACGACGGCTCACCGCCAGCGCCCGGACCGAGTGGATCGTGTACGCCAAGCCCCCTTTCGGAGGGCCGGAACAAGTACTGAAGTACCTGGCGCGGTACACCCACCGGGTCGCGATCAGCAACCGACGGCTCGTCGCCCTGGAAGATGGCGAAGTCACGTTCCACTGGAAGGACTACGCCCACGGGAGAGGTCAGAAGACGATGACCCTGAAGGCCAGTGAGTTCATTCGGCGGTTTCTCCTGCACGTGCTGCCGACGGGGTTCGTGCGGATTCGGCACTTCGGCTTCCTGGCCAACCGGGTGCGTCGGGACAAGCTCGCGCGATGCCGCGCGCTGCTGGAGCTCGAAACGACGCCCGAGCCGGTCGCGCCCGAGCCCGCAGCTGCGCCACAGGCAACCGTCGACGCGCAGGCCGTGACGACGACCTGTCCCTCCTGCGGCGTCGGCCGGATGGTGACCATCGCGACCTTGAAGGCGATCCCGCTCGACCAGCGGCGGTGTGCGCCGATACTCCAGCCAATCGCTTGCGATACGTCCTGAATCGCGAACGTTGGGAGAAAGCGATCATCCGATCTCAAGTGTCGCAACCGCCTTTGAGGTGACCGTGGATTCCCTGATGATCGACCAGGATCTCCTGTTTCGCCCCCGTTGGATCAGCCGCTCCGGCGTCCGAAAACCCACCGCTTCAAGCACGCGTACACAGCCTCGACCTACCGAAAGCCGTTCGTCGCCCCCTCAACCAGCCCTGCTGCAGACCTCGCCCCAGATTCAATCCCCATAGCCGAGGCAGTCCCCGCGGTTCAGTTCAAAACTATTGTATCCGAAGTGCCCCGATGGCCCTTCGCGCAGGCGAAGCTTTGCCGCAGGCACTTCGGATACAATCCTCAGCCTTTTATCGGACGTTCTGTCTTATTTCCCAGGGTAGAGGGTAGGCCCATCCCTGGGCTGGGTCCATTGTTACATCATGCCGTTGGCCTGCATGTTCGCAAGCATCTTCATCATGATCTCGGGCGTCAATTCAGGGAGTTCAAACTCCTCGTCATCGTCGCCTACCGCCCCGAGCATGACCGGCTTGGACTCAGGC
>DATNQJ010000133.1:0-8173 GCA_036704085.1 Stenomitos sp. | reverse complement strand
GCTCTTCAGGCCCTGCTTGAGCAGCTCGGCGCTCACGGGATCGACGGTGGGATCCTGGTCGGATTGCACGACGAGCGTCTTGGTGCCGTCCAGGGTGATGCCCGTCCGGAGCCGGGCCTTCATGACCTCGGTGAGATCCACCAGGGAGGTGATGGTGCTCGCCGGCCGGAAGCGGTACCAGTTGCCGACGCTATCGCCCTTCGGGTTGGTGTCGAGGTACTTCATGCCGAACCAGTCGAGCAAGCCCGCGTAGCCCGCCATCTTGTTCTTGATCTCGATGAGCGGGGCGACCAGGGCGACGCGCTTGGGAGCCGGGCTGATCTTGCCGCTGCTGAGGGCTTCGAGGATGAGCGTGCAGCCGGTGGAGGTGCCCAACAGCGCGATGTTCCGGTAGCCCTTCGACTGCAGGGCATGGTACTCGTCGACGATCGGCGCCTGCCAGGTCTTCCAGGTCGACTTCTCGAAGTCCTGGACGCTCGTGCCGTGCGCGCCCAACAGCACCTCCGAGACGCGCATGCCCTGCGATCGCAGGTAGATGGCAGCGGGCTGCAGCTCGAAGGTGGTCGCCGTGTAGCCATGGGCGGCCACGACCACCAGCTGATCCTTCTCGGCCTCGCTGGGGTTCGGGAACTCCTGGCTCACGAGCTTGGAGCTCGCCGGATGCGTGCCGCCGTCGAGATCGCCGGCCTGGATGGGGTAGGTGGTGCTGCAGCCCGTGACGAGGCCGAGCAGCAGGGTGAGTCCGAGACGTCGCATGCCTGGTCCTCCTAAAGGGCGAAGCCGGTCTGAACCAGGAGGCGCGGGACGCTCCGGGCGTTGGTGACGAACAGGGGCTGGTTGAGGGCTGACGGCACGGCCATGGGGTTGAGGCCCACCCCCACGGTGGTCACGACCCGGCCCAGCGTGAGCTGGTAGCCCGCGCCCACGAAGGCCATGGGGTTCCACTCCTGGGGGCTCTGGTCGCTCAGGGTCGACATCCGGATCAGGGTGCCGCCCGCCTCGAGGAAGAGGCCGCCCGCCTCCCACGGGAAGTAGCGCAGGGATCCGGTGACGTCGTTGGCCTGCACCAGCGTCCCGATGCTGAGCGCGTACCCCAGATGCTCGGTGCGGCCGTCGATCCCGAGGTTGAGCCACTCGGGGTTCCCGAGGCCGAACACCACGTGGGTCGTGGACGCGGGGGCGGGGGCGACTGCCGCGGTGGGCGGAGTCGGGGGCATGTCGGCGGCGGCGAGCAACATCGTCCGTTCCTTTCGAGCAGGGGAGCCGACCGTCATGCTAACGGAGGCAACGTCCGGCGTCTAGCTGCTTCGGAGGACGGAACAAGCTGAGATTAACCTTTGGGAAAGCTTCGGCAAAATGGCGCAGGGATCGGGAGGCGATCGCCCATAACTCCCTTGGACACCCTGTTAACGGCAAGGAGGCACTCATGCTCGGCAACCGCAAGCTTTCTCTTCTTCTGCTCGCTCTCTCGCTCGCGCTGCCCGGTTGCGGAGTGGCCTCCGGCCTCCAGGCCAACCTCGGATCCGATACGACCCTCGATGCCAACGGCCTCCCGATGGAGGCCCGCACCATCAAGACCGAGATCGGCAGCATCACGCTCGGCCTGTTGCCCAACAAGCGTCCGGCCTCCGAGAGCCAGGACGAGGCCGTGGGCGATTACGAGAGCGAGCTGGGTCTCGGTCTCTCGGTGCAGGCCCAGACCCTGCCCGCCAAGGCCGACCTCCGCTCCTACTTCGCCTCGGTCCGCAACCAGGGCCAGCTCGGCTCCTGTGCGGCCTTCGCGACCACCAGCGTCATGGAGGCGACCCTCAAGATCAAGGGCAAGAAGCCCTCGAAGCTCGACCACCTCGCCCCGCTCTTCTTCTACTACGCCACCCGCCAGGCGATGCAGGACTCGGGCCGCATGGCCAAGGCGACCAAGCGTGACACGGGCTCCTTCATGGATCTCGCCGCCCGCACCGCCGTCAAGATCGGCGCGCCGAGCGAGGATCTGGTGCCCTACCGCGACGGCAAGACGGGGCTCGCCTACGACCCGACCGACGCCGAGTACGCCGCCGCCAAGGACTTCCACATGCTCTCGACCAAGCGCGTGTCGACGGTCAAGGGCATGAAGTCGGCGCTCGCGGCCAAGCATCCCATCATCATCGGCGTGCCCCTCTACCAGTCGTTCATGACCAAGGCGCTCGCCCAGAGCGGCCAGATGACCCTCCCCCAGAAGGGCGAGCAGATCGTCGGCGGTCACGCGATGGCGGTGGTCGGCTACGATGACGCCAAGGAGTCGTTCCTCATCCGCAACTCGTGGGGCAGCGACTGGGGTCAGGGCGGCTACTTCTACATGCCCTACGACTACTTCCAGCCCAGCTACATCGGCAAGGACGGCTACTTCTCCTGCTACATCTTCGAGTAAAGCGAGCGGATCGCGCCCCCCGGCCTCGGTCGGGGGGCTTTTTCACGCGCCAATTCTCGCTCGCTGTTGCCGTCTGGAGCGATCCTCGGCATAATGAGGGTGGATTTTACCGCATTCATCTCCCACTGTTAGAGGAATTCCATGAATCAGTCTCAACGGGAACGCCTCGCGCTGGTCTTGAGCCGCGCGATGCAAGCAGCCTTGACCGAGAGCCCCGAGCGGGTGCGCGAGGTCCTGGAGGAGACGCTGCGCGAGCTGAGCGGCGAGAAGGCCCCCCAGCCCCCCCGCCAGGGTCGCGGTGGTCGTCCGCCGCGCGAGCGCGAGCGTGAGCGGGAGTACGAGCCCGAGATTCCCTTCAACGAGGCGGAAAACCGCAAGCAGATTGCCGGCTTCCTGGACGTGGTCGTCATGGCGAGCGGCACCCTCGGCCGCTTCACCTCCGATCGCCTCGAGCGCAAGATCTTCGGCGATCGCGCCCGCGGCGCCGAGCGCTGGATGCTCAAGGAGGGCCTGATCCAGCCGACCGAGGACGGCGCGCTGCAGCTCACCGAGGAAGGCCTGCGCTACCTGGACAGCCACCGCGAAGGTCGCTACAAGAGCTACGTCGGCTTCGAGGCCGAGCCCGCTACCCGCGGCGCCTAGGTCTCCACTTCCCAGAACGAAGCGAGCGCGCCCCCCACGGGGGCGCGCTCGCCCTATTTGCCGGGCTCGCGATAGAAGACGTTGAGCGTCAGGCGGGCCACGATCCGGTCCGGGTCCTCGGGATCCGTCTTGAGGTCCATGGCCTCGAGGCCCATGAGGAACTCCGGATGCTCCAGCTCGGAGATGAGCCCCCCGAGGGCCTCGTAGGAGCCCTGGAGCTCGGCCTCGACCCGGCAGTTCGGGGCTTCCTGGGCGAGGATGGTCGTGCCGAGGGGCGTCACGGCATGCCGTGCGGTGAGCCGCTCGAGGAAGCTCTGGATCGCGAGGCTGCAGCTTTCCCCCGGTTTCAAGGTCAAGACGGGCGGCAGCTTGCGGGCATCCGTTCCGACCTGCGTCTGGACGGCCTCCTTCAGGGTCGTGTAGGCTGCCTGCGACTTGGTGAGCTGGGAGCGCAGCTTGTGCATCTGCCCGAGGGGGCCGTCGATGAAGAGCATGTAGCCGACGAGGACCTCCACGAAGAGGCCGAAGCCTATCATCAGGCGGATGTCCCGTGGCGTGAAGCCGGTGGTGCTACTCATGGCTTACCTCGGCTTCGATCTCGAACTGGAAGACCCGCTGCTCTCCTACTTGGTCGGCCTTCAGCTTGGGCATGCCGACCTTGGTGAGCGTGGGCAGGGCCTCGAGGGCACGGGCCAGCTCCAGCGGCGACGAGCGCGACATGGAATAGCCGCGGAGCCTCAGATGCCGATCGGTCTGGAGCTCCGTTTCGGCGAGCCAGGCATCCCCGGGCGTGAGGTCCTGGAGGCTCCGGTACAGGGCGGATGCGGCCGTGGTGGTGTCCAGCACGGCATGGGCCGCGTCGGAATCGACGTCCTCGACCCGGTGTTCGGTCAGGGCGCTCTGCAGGCGGGCCGTTTCCGTGTCGAGACGGCTCATGGTCGTCCGGACGTCGTGAAGCTGTCCATCGAGCACCGCGCTGATCCCCATGAAGACGACCAGCAGGCCCGAGAAGGCTCCCATGAGCGCCAATTGTCGGTTGGTCAGCCGCCGCTTCCTGGTCTTGGGTGCCGGCAGGACGTTGAGGTTCAGCGGAAACTCCTCGCTGCCGAATTCCGCGGCTCCGCGCGAGAGCGCCATCTCCTTGCGGTCGTCCAGGTTGGCGAACTCCAGGCCGGGCCAGAGACGGATCTGCTCCTCGAGCACCTCGGGTACGTTGATCAGCTTCCAGGTCGTCACCCCGGCGTCCAGCAAGGAGCGCTGGAGCTCCATGCGCGCATCGATGACGGCGTCGCCCTGGCGCCGGGCGATCGCCTCGAGATCCACGTACACGCGCCGCCAGCTCTTCAGGTGGTCCTCGTTCCAGACCGCGACGTCGAGGCTGTGCGGCAGGGCGAGGATGACCCCGTGGGGGGGCGAGGAACGGAAGGAGGCCCGCTGAAGGGCGATCGCCGCCGGCTCGATGCTCAAGAGCTCGATGCCGCTGCTGGCGAACGCGTCCCGGATGTCGTCGATCAGATCGCGGCGAAAGGCCGCCACCAGGAGCCCCAGCGAGTTGTTCTCATGCGAGAGCACGGCGCAGTCGAAGAGCACCTCGGTGCCCTGGAAGATGGTGTAGCGCTCGAGCTCCGTCAAGACGGCCGTGCGGAGGTCGTCGGGTTCCGGCACGTAGGCGAGCGGCAGGTGCAGCTGCCGCAGGAGGCCGCCATCCAGAGCCAGGCGCGCCCGGGCGCGCCTGGACGCATGTCCCAGCGCTTGTCGGCAACTCTGGATCGCCTCCTTGAGGGCCTTCGGGTCGAGGAGGTCGAATCGGGCAGGCTCTTCTCCGCTCGAGGGCCCGAAGGTCGGGTGCTCGAAGCTGTGATAGGAGCTCAGGCCCTCCGGATCGAGGGCCGAGAGCCCCCGGGAGGTCAGCGTGAAGGAGATGAGCGGGCGAGTGACGATCATTGCACCTTGAGCACGTACGGCTTGGAATGGGTGGTGTCGGAGGCCTCGTACAGGGTCATCGTGAAGGACTCGATGCGCTGTCCGGCCATGAAGTGGAAGGTAATGCTGCCGGTGCTCCCGGCTCCAAGGGTCAGGGGGCGATCGAGGTCCTGGGGAGCGTCGCCCGAGAAGTAGGTCGCCTGGCCGCCCCCCCACGAGCTGCTGGAGTCCCCCGCGAGGTCCATCGATTTGATATACCCGCCGGCGCTGTGATCGTCCCAGGTGGCCGCAAAGGAGCCAACCGAGAGGCCCTTGTCCGACTGGTTCTTGAGGGGGAAGCTCACGTGGACCGCGTTGTGCCAGTTCTGGTCGTCGCCCCAGGTGGTCCAGGGGCCCGTGACCGTGAGCGCGCGCGCCTGGGCGGGTTCGCGCATGACGGCCGAGACGGCGGGCGGAACCAACGTGGATCCGGTGGTCTTGCTCTTGAGGGTGAGGCTCCGCAACTCGAGACGGCGCGCCTCGTCGTTGCTCTTGGGGACGCCGTTGTTCAGCGTGTAGTAGGCGAACTGCCCGGCCTCCACCGAGAAGATCCGCGGGTCGATCACGTCCTGCCAGCTCGTGGGCAGGGTGGCGGCCGACGGGCTTTGGCCACGCTGGAGCTTGCCGCCGTCGATCCGCCAGGTGACGTAGGTGGAGGTCGTCAACGAGGTCGGCTGGCGCATGGTGACCGCCGAGGTCTGGCCCAGGGAGCTCACCATGTAGGTCGAGGCCCGCACGTCGTTCGTGAAGCGAGAGAGGACCACCGCTCCGTCCTGCTGGCCGTACAGGCTGTCCTGGCCCGTGCGGCGGGCGATGCTGCTCTTGTAGACGATCGCCGAGAGGGGGACGACCAGGATGGCGAAGATGCCGATGGCGATCACCAGCTCCAGGATGGTGATCCCGCGCTCGCTCAAGCGATTGGAACGCATCAGGGGGCCTCCTTTGCGGTTAAAGACACCAGCTCCACGAGTGGCTGGGGATCGTTGGTCGTGGTGACGGTCACCGTGGCGCGTCGCAGGGTGCTCGTCTTCAGGGGGGGGGCCAGGGTGGCGGGGGCGAGCGTGAGGGCGTAACGGAGCCCCGAGTCGACGTCGATCCCGCTGGTGGCGACCTGCTGGTCATAGGACACGTCGCGCACGCTCGACTCGAGGATCCGTTGCGCGAGGGCGCTCGCCCTGGAGCGCTGGCCGGCCGATGCGGTTGCCTGCGCCGATGCCAGCCACATGTTGGCGGTGGGCACCAGGGCGATGCTCACGATGGCGATGGCGAGGGCCACCTCGATCAGGGTCATGCCGTTCTGCCGAGCCATCACGGGATCTCCCACATGAGGATCTTGCCGCCCGAGGTGTAGGCGCGTGCCGTGGCGAGGTAGGTGTCTCCGTTGACCAGGGCGCTGCCCGTGCTGGAGAACCACGCGTCACTTCCCTTGACGGCCTGGAAGGTGACGAGCGTTCCGGGGACGCTTTGCAGGGTGGTGACCGGGACGTCGGCCGTGGCATCCAGCGCCGCGTAGATCCCCGACTCGGCGGCATAGACGGCCTGCAGCCGAGCGAATTCGGCCTTCAGACGCTTGGCATGGCTGAGTTGCGCCGAAGCGAAGGCAAGTGACGCCGAGAGGAACACAAACACGATCACGGAGAGGAGCAGGAGAATCGAGCCCTCTTCGGCACGCGGGTAACGTGAACACTTGCTCACGTTAGCCCTTTTCAAGGCGGCTGGTTGTGAAGAAATGCTCACGATCGATGTTTCCGGGCGAAAAAGCAGCTTAAAACCGGACTTGCAATCGTATAATACCACTGTAAGCGCTTGTTTGAAGCCGTCGGAGCATTATGGACTCGCTCAAACCTCCACTTTTTCCGATCGCCCGTAAATTGGGCGAGTTGCTCATGGACGCGGGCCTCATCGACCAGCAGCGCCTCGAGCGGGCGCTCTCCGAGAGCCGGCAGACCGGCGAGCCGGTGGGCAAGATCCTGCTCAAGCATGGCTGGATCACCGAGGAGCAACTGGGAGCGGCCCTCAGCACGCAGGCCGGTACCAGCTACGTCAAGATCGGCGATCGCGAGTTCAACCAGGACCTCCTGGGCCTGTTTCCCCATGAGTTCTGCGCCCGGCGCAAGGTCTTGCCCCTGAGCGTCCAGAACGGGGTGCTGCACGTCGCCATGGTGCATCCCAACGACGTCGAGACCCTGGACGAGATCTACCTGCTCACGGGCCTGAAGCCGAAGCCCCTGGTCACCACCAGCAAGGAGTTCGACGACTCCTTCACCGCCCTGATGAGCGGGGTCCAGGGCCAGGTCTCCGAGATGATCGCGACCCTGCGCCAGGAGGTGGCCGAGGACAGCGCCACCCCACCCCAGCAGCGTCTGGCGGACGAGCTGGCCGTCGAGGACCAGCCTGTCGTGCGCCTGCTCAACTCGATCCTCTCGGATGCGATCGCGCGCGGGGCCTCGGACGTCCACCTCGAGGCGCGCGAAAAGTGCCTGCGGGTGCGCTTCCGGGTGGACGGCATCATGGTCGACGCCACCGACATCCCCAAGGATCTCGAGGCCTTGACCCTCAGCCGCCTCAAGATCATGGCGAGCCTCGACATCGCCGAGAAGCGCAAGCCGCAGGATGGCCGAAGCCGCGTCTCGGTGGCCGGCCGCCAGTACGACCTGCGCGTCAACCTCATCCCGAACATCTGGGGCGAGAAGGCGGTCATCCGCATCCTGCGTCCGGCCATGCTCTTCGGGGGCATGCAGAACTTGGGGCTGTATCCGGATACCTACCAGCTGCTCAGGGGGCTCATCGAGGCCCCGCACGGGATCGTGCTCGCCACCGGACCCACCGGATCCGGCAAGACCACCACCCTCTACTCGGCCCTCTATGAGCTCAACTCCACCGAGCGCAACATCCTCACCATCGAGGATCCGGTGGAGTACCCGCTCGAGGGGGTCTCGCAGACCCAGGTCCACCCCAAGGCGGGCCTCTCCTTCGCCGACGCCCTGCGCGCCATGTTGCGCCAGGATCCCGACGTCATCATGGTGGGCGAGATTCGCGATCAGGAGACGCTCGACGCCGCGGTCTACGCGGCCCTGACCGGCCACCTGGTGCTCTCGACCATCCACGCCAACGACGCCACCAGCACCCCCACGCGCATGATGGAGATGGGCCTGGCCCCCT
>DATNQJ010000132.1:0-2016 GCA_036704085.1 Stenomitos sp. | reverse complement strand
CGGGGCACAGTCGGGAGGTTCCACGCCCGGTTAAGGCACAACGCCCGGTAGCCGTCGAGAAAAGGACTCAACTAAAAACCCCCGCTTCTAAGGCGGGGGTCAAAGAGGGTGTGGGCCTTCAAACTACCTTATTCAGGCTATGTGGCGGTTTCGCCCGGACCGGGTGTTTGACCGTCCTCAGTTCACGAATCGAAGGCCGCACCTCTCACACCTTCTTTCTACCCGGTCGTCGGTGATCGCGATTCCGGGGAGACTACGGATCTTTTGGAAACGGCGTCAGGGCGCGAGAGACAGGGTCACGGCCTGTCCCGGGGCGATCGGGCCCTGCGCCGCGCGGACGAACTGCACGGTCTGCATGAGCGCCTGCGAGTCGGCGACGACCGCCTGGCCCTGCGGCGACTGCATGGCGCGGCCGAACGCCGCGAGGTCCGTCCAGTGCATGAAGGAGACCTTGTAGTCAGCGCTCGCCCAGAAGACGTAGCCCGTCAGGCCCTGCCCCTCGAACGCCTGGCGCTCCCGGCGCACCTGGCCGGTGAGGCGAGACAGGAACTCGGCGGCCGGGACGGCCTCCTGCCGCCGTCCGATGAAGAAGGTCGTCACTCCGCCATGCCACTCGGTGGGCCGGCCCATGACGTCGTAGGCCACGGCAGGCTCGAGCGCGGTCGAGGCGCTCCAGGCCACCGGAACGCTCTCAACCGTGCGATCCCGGTCGAAGAGCGCGGCCTCCAGAGCCTGCAGGGTCTTCCCGGCCGCGGAGGCTCGGGCCCGATCGTAGGCCTCGGGGGACTCGTAGGCCGCCAGGGCGATCGCATCGGGGAAATCCGCCATGCCGCTCGGGGGCATGGCCGAGACATAGGAGACCAGGGCCCCGGATCCCTGCAGCGCGTTGACCGCGGGCAGCCAGCGGGTGGTGAGGTCGTGGGCGAACGTGCTCGCTGAAAGCGTCGCCCGGCGCACGCCATGGACGAAGCGATACGTGGGCACGCCCGCCGTCTCACGCGCGGCCGCGGCCACCGGGCTCGCGACCGGCCCCATGCCGATGAGAGCGCTGGAGCTACAGCCCGCAAGCAGGGCGATGGCGGCACAAGCGGCCAATAACTTTTTCATTCCGAGCGTCTCACGAGCATCCTCCGGGTTCTGAGGTTATCGCGCGGACGGCGAGCAAACTTTCTCGGCGCGGGCGCAAGCTCCACTGCTGGATGCAATCCGGCTGACCAGCTGCTAAGGTAGGAGAGGTGGCCCTCGTGGCCTGACAATGCGCCATGGACCCGGAGGCTTTCTATGCTTCGCTTGATTGCGCTGCTGCTGATCCCCACCCTGTGGGGCGTTGGCTTTCTTGCCACCCGATGGGGGCTCATGGGCGCTGGGCCGCTCTGGCTGACCGAGTGGCGTTTCCTGCTCGCAGCCCTGTTGGCGGCGCCCTTCTTTCCGTGGCGGCGCTTTCGCGATTGGCAGGCCGCCTTCATCGCGGCAGGCCTGCTCTTTGCGGGCATGGCCCTGCAAACGGTGGGCCTCAGCCACACCACGGTCGCCAAAAATGCCTTCATCACGGCGCTCTACGCCATGTTCATCCCCATCATCGGCGCGCTCTTCCTGCGGCATCGCATCCTGGCCGCCGAATGGATGGCGCTGGTGGTCGCCCTGGTCGGCGTGGGGTTCATGTGCGACCTCAACCTCGGCGGCCTCAACGTCGGGGACCTCTACACCCTCGCATGCGCCGGCGCCTTCTCGCTGCACATCCTCTGGCTCGATCGCTGCGCCCGGAGCTCCACCGACCTGCTCGGCTTCGGGCTCGCCCAGGTGATGGCCGTCGCGGTCATCGGCCTGCCGTTCGCCTGGCTCCTCGAAGGGGCCCCTCACCTCGGCGGCATGACGCTCTTGCCCGTGCTGGGCATCGCCTACCTGACCGTCGGCAGCACGCTCCTGTCCTTCGTCTTGCAGCCCTGGGTCCAGCGGGCCTATCCCGCGCACGTGGCGGGCGTCGTCTTCCTGCTCGAGTCGCCCATCGCGGCCCTG
>DATNQJ010000131.1:0-5551 GCA_036704085.1 Stenomitos sp. | reverse complement strand
TCAGGCGGGAGTCAGTCCACGGGTTCCGAAGCGCGATCCCCCTCGAAGGATGGCCGAGCGCTCGGCGTGGGCAGGGTGAACCAAAAGGTGCTGCCTTTTCCTAGCTCGCTATGGACGCCAATTCGTCCGCCATGGGCTTCGACAAGGCTCTTGGTGATCGATAGCCCGAGTCCCGCTCCCTTGGCCTTGGCTCCAGTCTCGGTTTGAAAGAAACGCTCAAACATGTGGGGCAGGTCCTGCGCAGAGATGCCGGGACCGGTGTCCGTCACCTCGGTCACCACCTCCGGTCCCTGCGCATGGACGCGGATCGTCACTTGCCCTCCGGCAGGCGTGAACTTGACGGCATTGGAGAGCAGGTTGCTGATGACTTGCAGCACCCGATCGGGATCCGCCGTCACCGCCGGAAGATCCGGCGGGATGTCGGTTCGAAGCTTCAGTCCATTCCGCTCGATCTGGGGTCCGAACGTCCCGATGGCCTGCTCGATGAGCGCGGCGTAGGAGAGCGACCGGACCTCGAGCTTGAACCTGCCAGCCTCCATCCGGGCGAAGTCGAGCAGATCGTTAAGCAGGCGCGTCATCCGCTCGGCGGCCAGCAGGATGTTTTGAGCGAATTGCGTCTGGTCTGGGCTGAGCTTCCCTCCGATGCCCTCTTCGAGGAACTCGGCATAGCCAACGATCCCCGTCAAAGGGATCCGCAGATCGTGGCTGACGGCGTTGATGAACGCCCCCTTGACCTTTTCGAGGTTGCGCAGATCCGCGAGGGCCGTCTCCAGCTTCAGGTTGGTCTGCTTCAGGCGATCGCGCTCGCTGGCGAGCTCTTGGGTCCGCATGTGGACCCGCTGCTCCAGCTCCTCCTTGAGCCGGTAGAGCTCGGTGATGTCTCGGTAGACGGTGACCGACTGCACGACCTCGCCCGCGGCATCCAAGACCGGCACGCTGCTGATGCTGAGAATCAACTCGCTGCCGTCGGAGCGGGTGAACCGGAATTGCCCATGGGTCGCCACCCCTTGCAGGGAACGAAGGGCCGTGAGCCGCGTCGGATACTCCCCGGTCGGAATCAAGCGCCCCGTCAAGTCATGCGGGGCCGTCCGCGCGGCGAATTCCGTCAAATGGGTGCCATAGATCCGCTCTTTTTCAGGCAGGCCGAAGAGCCGGATCATGGCGTCGTTGACCAGCACGATCCGTTCGTCCCGGCCCACAACCAGCACCGCGTCCGCAAGATTGCTCAGGGTCACCTCGAGCTGGCGCTTGATCAGCTCCTCCCGCTGGCGCAACTGGGTGTTCGACAGCGCGATCGCAAGCTCGTTGGCGAGGGCCTGCAAGAGCTTCAGGAAACTGTCCGAGGCAAACAAGCCGGTGGATTTGAAGCCGCACGCCAGGACGCCGAGCACGTGATCCTCCTGGGCGATCGGGACGTAGACCAAGGTTTTCAGGTCTTCGGACCGCAAGAGGGGATCGAGCGGATCCGTCTCGACGGGGGGCGAGAGGATGCGGGGCTGGCGGCGCTGAAGCACCTCGGCCAAGGCCGACCCCTCCGGCGCCTCGAAATCGGGAGGCTCCATCGCCCTCCAACCCGTCTGGCAGCAGAACCGGAGATGCCGATCCTCCGCCAGGAAGGTCCCCACCAGGTCGGGATGGAAGGCCTCGAGAATCAGTTGGCCGATCGAATTGAGGAGGCTCTCGGCATCGCGGGCTTCCACCAGTTGCTCGGAGGCTGCGTTGAGCACGGACAGCTCCCGGACCCGGCTCGCGAGAGCGGCGCGGTCGAGTTCGAGCATTTGCTCGAGCTTTTCGTAGGCCTCCATCACGTCCGGGATGGCCCTTTCCGAGACAGGGAAATGCTGCTGGACCACGCCGCTGGCGACACTCACCCCCAAGGGACCGCTCAGGAGACGTTCGACCGTGCTGCGAGCCATGAGCAGCCTCGATTCGGTGGGCAACATGAGCGCCTCGAGGCTCCGGGAGATGTTCCCCATCTCCTCTTGTGCTCGCTGGGGCCCGAGGAACTGCGCGAGCAGCGCCTCCATCGCGGCGAAGGAGGTCGGCTTCAAGAAGCGATGGAACGTCCTCGGAGGGGCGGGTTCGCCGGACAATAGCTCGTGGACGCGCTGGACCTCAGCAGGGTCGCTTTGAGCGCGGAGCGAGACGTACGCGAGGGCACCCAAGTTCGCGACCATGCACCAGAAGAAGGCGTGGGCGAAGGGATCCCACCCCTCCAACCCAAACAGGGCGACGGGCCGCAGGAAGCCCATGCCCCAGGGCCCGCGGGCGACCCACTCGGCCAGTCCAGGCACCATCCCCGACAGGTTCGGCAGAAAGGCCGTATAGAGCCAGACCAAGGAGGCGAGGCCGACGCCCCAGAGGACGGCCCTGCGCTGGAGCCCAGGCCAGGCAAGCCCCAGGAAAAAGGGGGGCGCGAGCTGACACGCGGCGATCAGGGACACCATCCCAAAGCGGGGCAGATTCGTGCCCCCCGTCAGCCGCCAGACCACGAAGGACAAGAGCGCGATGGCCAGCAGAACGCCCCATCGTAACGGCAGGAGGATCGGAGCGAGGTCCGTCACCTTTCGGGCGGAGAGCAGCGGCAAGCAGACGTCGGTCATGACCAGGTTGGACATGGCAATGAGGCTGGTGATGGCCATGCCCGTCCCCGCCGCGATCCCCCCGAGGTAGGCCAACATGAGGATCGGGGTGGCGTCGGCATGCCAAGGGACCAGGAAGACGGGGAAGTCGCCCATGGCCCCGTGGACCCCGAGTTGACTCCCCGCGAGGGCGGTCAGGATCGCCAGGAGGTAAAAGATCCAGCCGTAGAGCGGAAAGATCCACCTCGCCTGACAAAGTTGGCGCTCGTCGGAGTTCTCGACCACCGCCAGGTGGAACATGTGGGGCAACATGAAGACCGCGCCCATGGTGATCAAGAGGAAGCTGGTCCAATTGGTGATGCTGTTCTGCGGACCGGTGCCCAGCGCGAGGTGCTGCTGGACAGAAGGGGTGGACAGCGGAGCGAGCAGATGGGGGAAGAGGCGTATCGCGAGCCCGGCGACGGCAAGCAGTGCGAGCAGCTTCGTCAACGCGCTCACCGCGAGCGACACGACGAGCCCCTCGTGCCGTTCGCTCGGATCCAAGCGCCTGACGCCAAAGAGACATGCGAACAAGGCGAGGAGCAGGGTCAGGATGAGCACTCCCCCGCTGGAAGGTTGGCTATCGCTCAGGCCGAGTGGATCTGTCAGCACCTGGAGGGCGCGCGCGATCCCCTCCAACTGCAAGGCGATGTAGGACAGACTTCCGACGATGAGGAGGGTGACGACGAGGTTGGTGAGCAGCGCGGACTTTCCGAAGCGGATGGCGAAGACGCCGGGCAAGGTGGTGACATGGTAGGCCCGGGAGATCCGGATCGCGCGCATGAGGAGCGGCCATCCGAAAAGAAAGGTGAGGGCAGGGCCCAGCTCGGTCGCGAAGTACGGCATGCCGGCTTCGAGCAGCAAGGTGCCGGCGCCAAAGTAGCTCCAGCTGGTCATGTAGATGCCGAGGGCGAGGGCGTAGACCCACGGGTGCTGGTTCCAACGGGCCAGCCGTCCCCGATGCTGCTCGATCCGGAACGCGATGAGCAAGAGGAACAGGAGGTAGGCGACGGCGATGCCAATCAACGACGAGGCGGCAAGCATAAGAACTCAGCCGGACGGACGGAAACACTCTGAAAGCACGATGAAGAGTCCCCAGATCCCGAACAGATAGAGCGGCAAGAGCGGCACTCCGCCGAGCACGGTGTGCCGATTGAAGAGGGATAGCCAGGGAAACGTGACCAGGAAGAGCGCGCCTACCAGCAAGAGGAGCCAAGGGAAGGGATCGGTCTGGTTGCAGCGGGCATGGCGGTTGGCCATGGCGACACCTCTGTTCGGCAAAGACAGTCACGCCGCGACAAACGTCTTTCGACGCTATTTCGTAGATGATGAACGCTGCCCTCGATTAGTCAACAAATGGCCAACCCATGAGGCTACCCAGGACGTTCTCGCGGGGGAGGGCCCGATTCCAGCCGGCACCGTGGACGCGCCTCTCGAGGCGCGGGCGCGTTAAAGGCTCTTATACTGTGGTATAAGCATGCCTCGTACCGCCGTGGAGCCATCGTCAATGACCGACCCTTCGACCTCCCGTCCCACCCGACCGGGCCCGGCCCACCGGCCGCCCGGCATGAACCCCGGCTCACTAAAGGCCCTGCGGCATCCGCTGGGGTACCTCAAGGGGCACTGGGGCGCGGCGGCCGGGGCCGTCGTCTCCCTCGTCATCGTGCTCGCCGCCAGCCTCTCGGCGCCCCAGCTCATCCGGGCGGCCATCGACAACGGGCTCGCCGCCCATCGGCCCGCGGCCATCATGGGGGCGGTGGCGGCCTTGCTGGGCCTGGCCATCCTCCGCGCGGGCTTCGGCTTCCTCCAGGATTACCTGGCCGAGCGCGCCTCCCAGGGCGTGGCCTACCAGCTCCGCGAAGACCTCTTCGCCAAGATTCAACGGCTCAGCTTCAGCTACTACGACCGGACGGAGGCAGGCCAGATCCTGACCCGCCTCACCAACGACGTCGAACAGGTGCGCTCCTTCACCGGCACGGGGCTCCTGCAGATCGCCAACGCCGTCCTGATGCTCGTGGCGAGCATCGTCCTCTTGCTCGTCCTGAACTGGCGGCTCACGCTCGTCACCCTGACGACGCTCGTGCCCATCTTCTTCCTGATGGCGACCTTCATCCGCCGGGTGGGGCCCCTGTTCGGACGGACCCAGCAGCAGCTGGGCATGCTCAACTCCACCTTGCAGGAGTCCCTGGCGGGACTGCGCCTGGTGCGGGCCTACGGTCGGACGGCCGATGGTCTGGCCCGGTACCAGGGGATCAACGAGGGCCTGTTGGGCCTGAACATCAGCGCCATCCGGGCGGTCTCCAACAACTTCCCCTTCATCATGATGTGCGCCAACCTTGGCACGCTCGCCATCATCGGGGTCGGGGGCTGGCAAACCATCCGGGGCGAGCTGTCGGTCGGGCAGTTGCTCGCCTTCAACAACTACCTCTGGTTCCTCCTCCAGCCCGTCATGACGCTCGGCTTCTCCATGGTCATGATCGCCCGCGCCGGGGCCTCGGCCGTTCGGGTGGCCGAGATCTTCGACGCCCCCCTGGACGTGTCCGACCGGCCCGGCGCTGCCGAACTCGCTCCGCTTTCCGGCGCGGTCGCCTTCGAGGGGGTGTCGTTCCGCTATCCGGGCGCCGAGCGGGACACCCTCACCAACGTGAGCTTCCAGGTGCAGCCCGGCGAGACCGTGGCCATCGTGGGTACGTCGGGATCCGGCAAGACCACGCTCGTCAACCTGCTGCCACGCTTCTACGACGTGACCTCCGGCAGCGTGCGCATCGACGGGCAGGACGTCCGCGCGGTGACCCTCGCCTCGCTGCGCAGCCAGCTCGGCATCGTCATGCAGGCTCCGTTGCTCTTCAGCGGGACCATCGCCCAGAACATCGCCTACGGCAAACCCGACGCCAGCCCCGAGGCCATCGAGGCGGCGGCCATTGCCGCCA
>DATNQJ010000130.1:0-7198 GCA_036704085.1 Stenomitos sp. | reverse complement strand
CCACCTCGCTCAAGAGGGAGGTCACGTGGTCGGCCGCCTCCTTGATCCTGGCGAGTGCCTGGCTCGTGTGATCGGCCAACTCCACCCCCTCCTGAACCTTCGTGGCCCCTTCGGTCGTCACTCCAACGGCCTGGGCTGTCTCCTGCTGGATCCCCTTGATGAGGCTCCCGATCTCACCCGTGGCCTTGGCGGATCGCTCGGCGAGCTTCCTCACCTCGTCGGCGACCACCGCGAAGCCGCGGCCCGCGTCACCGGCCCGCGCGGCCTCGATGGCGGCGTTGAGGGCCAAGAGGTTGGTCTGTTCGGCGATGTCGTCGATCACCTCGATGATCGCCCCGATCTCGCCCGAGCGCTGGTCCAGCACCTGGATGGTCTGCCGAATCCCGTTCATGGTCTCGGCAATGGCGCTCATGCCGGCCGTCGTCTGCATGACTGCCCGATCGCCGGCGTTCGCGGCCTGCGCAGCCTCCTCCGCCCGTCGGCTCGCGTGCCCGACATTACCGGCCACCTGCTGGACCGACGCCGCCAGCTCACTGATGGAGCTCGAGGTCTGGGTCACGGCGGCTGCGAGCTCTTCGGACTGCGTCCGCACCAGCGTCACCTTGGTCCCCAGATCCTGCGCACTCTTGTCCACCGACTGGATGTTGGCTGCCATCTCCTCCATGGCCGCCGAGGTCTCCTCGGCGCTACTGGCCTGGACCGAGACGGTTTTGGCCAGCTCGGTGCTGGAGCTTGCGATCTGCTGGGCGCCCGCCCCGACGGTCTCCGAAGCCGTCCGCACCCGCTGGACGATGTCTCGCAGGTTGCCGACCATCTGGCTCAGAGCGTTGCCCAGGGTATCTCGGCTGCTACGCGGTCGCACCGAAATCGACAGGTTGCCCTTCGAGACCTCGTGCGCCGAATCGGCCATCTCGCGCAGGTAATCGATCATCCGCTGGAAACTCCGGGCCATGTCCCCCAGCTCGTCATGGCTTTTCAACGCGACATGCTGCTCCAGGTCCCCCTGGGAAATGCCCTCGGCGGCCGCGGCCATCTTGAGGGCGCCTTGCGAGATCTGATGCGCCAGCAAGAGACCGATGCCCGTGCCGGCGAGCGTGGCCGTCGCGAGGAAGCCGAGGATGACCCAGAAGGCGGCCGTGGCATCGGCTTGGGCCAGATCACTGTTGCGCTTGGCGACGCCTTCCTTGAGCGCCGCAATCTCCGCCAGCTTCTCGTCCATCTGGTTGACGATGGCTCTGCCGGAGGCGGCGTTGGCGATCGCGGCCCCATCGTCGTTCCGGCGCGCTTCCCGGAAGATGGTCGCCTGAATGGGCTCGAATTGCCCCCAGAGGTGGCGTATTTCCTTGAAGAGCCCCCGCCCCTTCTCGGTGGAGATCAAGGGCTCGTATTGATCGAGGCTGGCATTCAACTTGGCGGCCGCTTCCTCCGCGGCCGCGATTTGTGTTTCGATTTCCGCTGGATCCGAGGCCAGAATGGCGTTCTTTTCGGCCCGCCCCCGGCTGATCAGGTGAATATTGGCGTCTTTAATGATCGAGACGCCAATGACCTCGCTGGCGTACATCTTGGAGAGCATGCCCGAGATGCCCTTGACCTGCAGGAGCGAGTATCCGCCCACGCCAAGCATCAATACCAGTACAACCCCAAAACCGGCTAACAATTTCTTCCGGATCGTTAGTTTCATGGCATTCACTCATTTGTTGCAGCCGAACTAACGGGGAAACGCCCGTTTTTGAAATGATACGCCCATCCCACGCAAATGGGGGCCGACATACTACTGATTTTACGAAAAATACGCGCATTCATCTTTTTTGCGGACGCTGTGTCGCAGCACCTGACCAGCCCGTGGGCTTCTGCCCGATTCGGTCAAACGGCAGGGCCGCAGGGCCCCGCCCGAAGAACGGCTCCAGACGACCCGATTACGGGTTTTTCCGCAATTGACAACCGTTCTCAACTATTGTATGCTCAAAGCAAATGAGAATCCTTCTCAATAACGCCACTCGCTAGCCACCAACAGGGGGTGCCATGGTCGCCAAGCTCAGCCAACTCTCGCCCGGTCAGCGCGCGCGCATCGTCTCGGTCGGAGGGGGCGGCCCCACGCGGCGCCGCATGCTGGATCTCGGCCTGGTCGCCGGCACCGACATCGCCGCGGTGCGCACCGCTCCCCTCAACGATCCGGTCGAGTACACGGTGCGCGGCTACCACCTGGCGATGCGCCGTCGGGACGCCGAAGCGATCGCCATCGAGCTCCTCTAAGCCATGGCCACCGCCGCGCTCACGTCCAGCTCCCATGCCACCGTCGCGTTGGCGGGCAACCCCAACGTCGGAAAGAGCACCCTGTTCAACGCCCTCACCGGCCTCCACCAGCACGTCGGCAACTGGACGGGCAAGACGGTCGAGCGCAAGGAAGGCGATTGCCTGGTGGGCGATCGCAAGCTCCGCCTCATCGACCTGCCCGGGACCTACAGCCTGAGCGCACTCTCCCCCGAAGAGCTCATCGCGCGCGAGTTCGTGGCCCAGGAGCGGCCCGACGTGGTCATCAACCTGGTGGACGCCTCGAGCCTCGAGCGCAACCTCTACCTCACGCTGCAACTGCTCGAGCTGACCGACAAGGTCGTCATCGCCCTCAACATGATGGATCTCGCCCGCCGCAAGGGCATGGAGATCGACGTCGCGGCCCTCGAGCGCCGTCTGGGCGTGCCGGTGGTGCCGTGCGTCGCCGAGCGCCGCGAGGGGCAGGCCGAGGTCATCGCGGCCGTCCACCGGGTCCTCGACGGGCAGTATCCCTTGCATCCCCTGCGCGCCGAGCTGCCTCCGGCCATCGCCGAGGCGACCGCCTCGGTCGCCAAGCGCCTCAACCCCGAGGCGCTCGGGGGTTACGACGCGACCTGGTTCGCCCACAAGCTCCTCGAGGGGGACCCCGCGATCCTGGAATTGGCGAGCGCCAGGCCGGTGCTCGCCGAGGCGGTGGCCCACGCCGAGTCCCTTCGGGCGCGCCCGGAGTTCCAGGACATCGAGGCCGAGATCATCGAGGCCCAGTACGGCCTCTTGGGCCAGGTGATGGCGGAGACCGTCACCCGCCGGCACACCGCCGCCGACGACTGGACCGACAAGCTGGACCATGTGGTCACGCACCGGATCTGGGGCTTTCCCATCCTGATCGCCATCTTCGGCCTCATGTTCTGGGTCACCTTCTCGCTCGGCGTGGGCACGGTCACCGAGTGGCTCAACGGCTACCTCGATCAGGCCGGTGACCTCCTCAAGGCCGCCCTGACGGCCCTCCACGCCCCCTCGTACCTGGTCTCCTTCGTGCTCGAGGGGCTCTGGGCCGGCTTTGCGACGGTGGCGGGCTTCGTGCCCCTGATCGTCGTCTTCTTCACCAGCTTCGCCATCCTCGAGGACTCGGGCTACCTGGCGCGCGCGGCCTTCGTCGTCGACCGCTTCATGGGGGCCATCGGCCTGCATGGCCGCAGCTTCCTGCCCCTCCTGATGGGCTTCGGCTGCAACGTGCCCGCCGTCATGGCGACGCGCATCATGGAGAACCGCGCCGATCGCCTGCTCACCATCATGGTCAACCCCCTGATGGTCTGCCAGGCCCGCCTGGTGGTGTTCGTCTTCTTCGCGGGCACCTTCTTCAAGGGCCTGCAGGCAACGCTCGTCATGCTCTCGCTCTACGCCCTGAGCGTGACGTTGGTGCTGCTCATCAGCCTCCTCTTCAAGAAGACCCTCTTCCCGGGCGAGCCCGCTCCCTTCATCATGGAGCTGCCGCCCTACCACCGCCCCATCGTCCGCAACGTGGTCTCCCATGCCTGGCGTGCCACCAAGAGCTTCCTGCAGCGCGCCGGGGGACTCATCACGGTGATGACGGGCGCCATCTGGCTCTTCACGCACCTGCCGCCCGGCCCCGTCGAGCACTCCGTCGCGGGCGTGCTCGGCCACTGGCTGGAGCCCCTGGGGGGCCCCATGGGCTTCGACTGGCGGCTCCTGGTGAGCCTCATCGGCGGCTTTTTGGCCAAGGAAGGGGCGCTCGCGAGCCTCGCGGTCATCTACGGCGTGGGCGAGGACGGCCTCTCCGGCGTGCTGCAGCACGCCCTCTCGCCCCTGGTGGCCTACACCTTCATGGTCGTGAGCCTGGTCTACATCCCCTGCTTCTCGACCATCGTGGCCATCTGGCGCGAGACCCTCAGTGTGAAGTGGACGGCCTTCGCGTCGGTCTACGGGCTCGTGCTCGCCTTCGTTCTGGGGACGGCCGTCTTCCAGATCGGGCACCTGCTGGGGCTGGGCTGATGCTGCGCGATCTGCTCGACGCCCTCTATCACTCGCCCACCGCCTCGGGCCTCGAGATCCGCTCCCGGCTCGGCCTGGCGCGCGAGGCCTACGAGGACCTCCTGGCGCACCTGATCCGCCTCGGCTACGTCCAGGCGGACACCGCAAGCCACGAGGACGCCGCCTGCCCCTCCGGCTCCTGCAAGGGGTGCCCCATCGCATGCCAGAGCAGCCCCTCGCTCGGCCCCCAGACCCTCCGGATCACCGAGCGGGGCATCCGCTTCCTGGGCAAGCGGGGCACGGCCCAGGTGTAATCTTTCCGCAACAGTCGGGGCGGAACCACCGGGTATAAGGGCCTTGGTCGCCTACTCAAGGAGGCAACAGCCATGGCCGTGATCGTCCTTTGTTCCTCGTCGTCCATGCTGCGGCGCAACCTTGCCACCAGCCTGCGCCGCTTCGGGCACGACCTGCTCGAAACCGACAGCAGCATCGGCCTGGTGTCGGCCTGCCTGACCCGCCCCGTGAGCGTGGTCATCATCGACTCCGACCTGGAGTTCCTGTCGGCTCCAGATGCCGTCCGGTGCCTGCGCTGCACCCCCAACACGCGCGAATTGCCGGTCATCGCCCTCGGCAACAACGTCCAGCAGTTGCATGAGGCCCTCAGGGCGGGCGCCGATCATGGCCTCGTCAAGCCGGTCGAGTTACCGACCTTCCACAAGCTCGTCCTGCACCTGACGCAGCCGCCGGTCGCTCAAACCGTCTCGTAGCCGCCTCCCGTCGCTCCCATCCAGCACGATCCCTCCCCCTTGCGGGGGAGGGCAGGATCCCCTGAGCGGGGAGTCGGACCACGCGGAAGGCCGAAAGGAGCCAACACCGGCCTTCCGGCGGGGTCGAACGCGTTGCTAGTTCGTGAAGACCTGGGTGAAGTAGATCGCTCCGTCGGAGGACCGACGGTAGGCGCCCACCCCGATCCGGCCGTACTTGGTGTTGAGGATGTTCGCCTTGTGGCCTGAGCTGTTCATCCAGGCCTTGAAGGCTTCCTGGGCGGAGGTCGAGACCGGGTAGGTGTTCATGGCGATGTTCTCGCCGGCCGTCGAGTACGGGTAACCCAGCTCGTTGAGCATGTCGAAGACCTTCTTGCCGTCGGGCGTCGTGTGGTCGAAGTAGTTCCGCACGGCCATGTCCTGGCTACGGCTCCGGGCCAGGGGGCGCAGGGTCGCCTCCTCCATCGCGAGCGCCTTGGCGCCGACCTTCGCTCGCTCCACGTTGCACTGCTGCAGGATGTAGTCCTCGAGCGAGGCGAGATCCGAGCTGGCCGGAGCGGGCGTGGCCACCGGAGCCGGCGTATCGACCGGCGAGGTCGTGGGGCTCGTGCCTGGGGCGGGCGTCTGGATGGGAGTGGACGGCACGCGCCAGTCGCTCGGCGCCCCGGGCGTGACGTTGCCCGGATTGGTGATGGCCGGCGTCTGGTCCGCGGGAAGCATGCCCTGGGGGATGGTGCCGCAACCGCTGGCGAGCGCGAGGCCCCCCATGAGGGTCAGGGCGAGGAACGGGAAGGGTCGGAACGGGAACTTCAAGGCACTCTCCTCCTGTCTGAACGTTAAGGAGAGCGTACCGGACGGGCGCGACGCGCCGATGGCATCGCCGTTAAGCCCGCATTAAAGAAGGCCCGGAAGGCTGATTATCAGAGGGCGCCGGTGAAGCGGCGCAGCTTGCCGGAGGCGAGGGCCGCGACATCCGGCACGAGGCGGGTCAGCTCGTAGGCCGCGGCCAGGCCCTTGAGCTGGACCTGGAAGGCCCGCTGTTCGGTGACCGGCACGCCCGCGAGCAGGTGGCGCACGCCGGGGTCCGCGAGGACCTCCTCGGAGAGCACGATGTCGCCGCCGGTGGCCTCGTTCTGCACCCGTGCGGCCATGTTGACGGTCGTGCCGAAGTAATCGAGCCGCTCGTTGAGGGTGACGGCGATGCAGGGGCCCACGTGTACGCCCAGCTTCACGATGATGGGGGCGGGCGCCTCGGGATGCTCGGCGTTGTAGCGATCGATGGAGGCCTGGATCTCGAAGGCCGCGCGCACGCCGTCGGCCACGTCGTAGAAGGAGGCCATGACCGCGTCGCCGACCGTCTTGACGATGGCGCCGCGGTTGGCGGCGATCGCCTCCTGCAGGATCCGGAAGTGGGTCTGCACCAGCCGGAAGGCGGTGGCATCGCCCAGTTGCTCGTACATGGCCGTCGAGCTCTTGAGGTCGGTGAACATGATGGCCAGGCGCGAGATGCCGAGCTCCAGGTCCGCCGAGAGGACCTCGCTCGAGAACAGGTCCCGGAACTCCTGCATGGTGCTCACGTAGGCGCCGGTGACGATGTTCTCCGCCCAGGCCAGCCGCTCGAGGGTCACCTGGAACGAGTCGGCGGCCTCCAGGCGCAGCCGGAGGGTCGTGCAGGGCAGCTCGAGCGCGGCGGGCTCGAAGCCGTCGGGCCCCACCCGTACCCGCTGGCGGGCGCCCGCATCGGGGCCGTCCGCATGCAGGGTGACGGTCATGGAGGTGGGCGCCTGGGGGCTCCGCAACCGGTACGTCCCTTCGGGAAGCTCCAACTCCACGTCCAAGGGGGTTTCGGGGGCGAGCAAGGCCTGGAACACCACGTGTTCCGTGCGCGAGGGCGCCCCCACTCAGTAGTCGTGGACCTCGACATGCCGGACGGCGGGATTGGGCTTGAAGCTGAGCTCGACCGACTGGCCGAAATCGGCCGTGGTGTCGATGTTGCAGGCGGGGCAATGGGCCTTGCCCGCCAGGCCCTCCAGGGTATCGTGGCTCGCCCTGGCCCCGCGGCAGCCGGGACACAAGAGGTCCCACTTGAGCTCCAAGAGACCCGCCTTGGTCGCATACAGGAAGACCTTCAGCAACTCACGCCGATCGGTGCTCCAGCGCTTGGCCAGCTC
>DATNQJ010000129.1:0-2974 GCA_036704085.1 Stenomitos sp. | reverse complement strand
CGCTCGTCCTCGGGGTGCACGGCCACCGCCACGTCGCCCAGGATCGTCTCCGGGCGCACGGTCGCGACCGTGATGGAGCCCGAGCCGTCCTCCAGGGTGTACTGGACGTGGTAGAGGGTGCTTTCGGCTTCCTTGTAGGCGACCTCCAGGTCCGACAGCGAGGTCAGGCAGCGGGGGCACCAGTTGATGATGCGGTTGCCGCGGTAGATCCAGCCCTTGTTGTAGAGCTGCACGAAGGCCTTGCGGACGGCCCTGGAGTAGCCCTCGTCCATGGTGAAGCGCCAGCGCGAGTAGTCCATGGACGCGCCGAGCTTCTTGAGCTGGTTGATGATGGTGTTGCCGTAGTGCTCCTTCCAGTTCCAGACCTCACCGAGGAAGGCCTCGCGGCCAAGGTCGTGCCGGCTCTTGCCCAGCTCGGTGCGGAGCTTGCGCTCGACGACGTTCTGGGTCGCGATGCCGGCGTGGTCGGTACCGCCCTGCCAGAGTACGCCGTAGCCCTGCATGCGGCGCGTGCGGCAGAGGACGTCCTGGATGGTGCCGTTGGTGGCGTGGCCCAGGTGCAGGGACCCCGTCACGTTCGGGGGCGGCAGGGTGATCGAGAAGGGCTGCTTGGCCGGGTCGAGGTCCATCTTGAAGACCCCGAGCGCCTCCCAGCGATCGCTCCACTTGTTCTCGACGCTGCCGGGCTCGTAGGCGGTGGGCAGCTGGGCGGGTGCGGTCGTGGTTCGTTCCATGGGGCCTCCGGTTGATGCTTGCGCGGGCTTCAAAGCGAGATGGGATCCTAGCTTCTGGCCATTTTACCATGCGCGCGGCGGCCAACCGTTCCGGGACGATATGCTAGAGTGGAGAGGAAGCGTTTTGACGAGGTGACTATGCGGTTTGAGGCCTATTGCGACGGTGCGTGCTCCGGCAATCCCGGTCCGGGAGCGGCGGGAGCGGTGTTGCTCGCCTACGAGGGCAGCGTGCTCATCAAGGAGAAGGAGCTCGTCTCGCCGGTCGAGCCGACCACGACCAACCAGCGCCAGGAGCTCGTCGGGGCCATCATGATCCTCGAGGCCCTCACGCGCCCGGGCATCGACATCACCATCCACACCGACTCCCGCTACGTCATCGACGGGATCACGAGCTGGATCAAGGGCTGGAAGCGCAACGGCTGGGTGAACTCGCAAAAGCAGCCCGTGGTGAACAAGGAGTTGTGGGTGAAGCTCGACGAGCTCGCCGCCAGGCACCGGATCACCTGGAAGTGGGTCAAGGGCCACGCGGGCAACGAGTACAACGAGCGCTGCGACCAGCTGGCCGTCAAGGCGGTCAAGGAGTACATGGGGGCTTAACCGCTACTGGCGGATTCCCACCACCAGCATGAGCGTGCCGTAGGACAGGGTCAGCGGGATGCTCATGGCCCGCGTGCGGTGCCAATTGGCGCTGATGTCCTTGCCGACCACGGTCTTGGGCGGCGTGATGTCCGAGAACAGTTGCAACTCGGCGAGGTACGTGCGCGCGTTGCCCGAGATCATGTTGCCCAGCTCCTGCAGGGCCGAGATGGACATCTCGTCGTGGGCCTCGACGGTCTCCATGAGCATGGCCGAGGCGATGTTCAGGCTCGTCTGCATGGCCATGCCGTAGTTGACCTGGCCGGGGATGTCGCCCGTGATGCCGAGGCTCACGTTGACGTCCCCCAGATTGACCATGGGCCCGATCTGGAAGACCGGCGTTCCGACGGTGGGTTCCTCACCGACGACCTGGGCGATGACGCTGGTGGCCGCCTGGATGAAGGCTCGCACGTAGTCGAGCCGCGCCACCCGCGTAGTGTCGTTCGCCATTCGCCCCTTCCCCTCGATGCCGGGCTACCGTCACGGCTTATGATACCCGCTTGCTTGGCTATTGTGACGGGTCGCATGTGAGGGGTCCGTGATGTTTGTTACGAGATGGGGGCGTTTTCCGTCGGAAGGGACGTGACGATCTCTTCGAGCGCCTTGGGCACCCGCGCCTCGAGGCTTGGCAAGAGGAGGAGGTCCATGGCCTCGTCCAACCGCTCGAGCAGCTTGAACTCCATGGCCGCCTTGACCTCGTCGGGGAGGTCCTCCAGGTCGGCTTCGTTGCCGATGGGCAACAGCACCGTCGAGAGCTCCGCGTGGTAGGCGGCGAGGACCTTCTCCTTCACGCCCCCGATGGTGAGCACGCGGCCGCGCAGGGTGATCTCGCCCGTCATGGCGACGTCCGAGCGAACCGGGCGGCCCGAGAGGGCCGAGGCGATGGCGACGGCGATCGCCACCCCGGCGCTCGGGCCGTCCTTGGGGATGGCGCCTTGCGGCACGTGCAGGTGCAGGTCGACCTGCTTCCAGGTGCCCTCCTCGACGCCGAGCCGTTCGGCGTTCGCCTTCACGTAGGTGTAGGCGGCCTGGGCGGATTCCTTCATGACGTCACCCAGCTGGCCCGTCAGCGTCAGGTGGCCCTTGCCCTTGATGCTCGCCACCTCGATGCCCATGAGTTTGCCGCCCGCCTCGGTCCAGGCCAGGCCGTGGACGGCGCCGACCTCGGGGGAGCGGTGGTGGGGCGGCAGCCGGTGCGGCGGGGCGCCGAGCAGGGAGTCCAGGTTGTCGGGCCGCGCCTGCGGCAGGTCTTTGCCGCTCACGATCGAGCGGGCGATCTTGCGCGACAGCGCCGCGAGCTGCCGCTCGAGCTGGCGAACGCCCGCCTCGCGGGTCCAGCCGCGGATGAGCGCGCGCAGGGTGGCCTCGTCGAGCATGAGCTGATCGGCCTTGAGGCCGTGCTTCTCGCAGGACTTCGGCAACAGGTGCTCGTGGGCGATGGCGACCTTCTCCGATTCCGTGTAGCCGGAGAGCCGGATGACTTCGAGCCGGTCCAGGAGGGCGTGCGGGATGCCCGCGGTGGAGTTGGCCGTGGCGATGAAGAGCACCTCCGAGAGGTCGAAGGGCGTCTCGACGTAGTGGTCCGAGAAGGTGGCATTCTGCTC
>DATNQJ010000128.1:0-2611 GCA_036704085.1 Stenomitos sp. | reverse complement strand
GAGATCCTCGACGCCAAGACGGTGGTCGGGCTGCTCTGGCTGAGCCAGTCCTAGGCCCTGCGAGCTAACCTGCGGCCCCCTTCCCGACCGGGAAGGGGGCCTTGTTGTAGGGACACCGCCCCTACACGGTATGATGGAGCCATGACCCGACGTGACATTCTGGAGCGGGCCCTCGATGAGGCGGCCGCCTCCGGCCCCATGACCTTTCGAACCTACATGGATCTCGCGCTCTACCACCCGGAGGGCGGGTACTATACCCGCCCCGAGATGCGGGTCGGGGTGGGCGGCGACTTCCATACCAGCCCTACCCTCTCGCCGGCCTTCGGCCACTGCGTCGCCCGGCAACTCGGTCAGTTCTGGGAGCTGATGGGCAAGCCCGCCGAGTTCCAGCTGCTCGAGATTGGTGCTGGGAGCGGACAGCTCGCCGACCAGATCCTGGGGGGCCTCGCCCGGGACCGCCGCTGGAAGCGCCTCACCTACCAGATCGTCGAGAAGAGCCCGGCCCTGCGCGAGCGCCAGCGTGCCACCCTGCAGGCCTACGCGGGCACGGTCCGGTGGGCGGAGGACCTCCCGGACCTCGCGCCGGACGGCGCCTGGCAGGGAGTGGTGCTCAGCAACGAACTCTTCGATGCCTTTCCGGTCCACCGCGTGATCGGGTTGAAGGAGGGCTTCGCGGAGATCGGGGTGATGCGCCATGAAAAGGGCTACTGGCGCCAGATCGGCATCGTTCCGACCACTCCGCGCCTCGCGGAGTACCTCGCGGCCGAGGGCATCACCCTCCAGGAAGGCCAGCAGGCCGAGATCAACCTCGCGGCCCTGGACATGATGGAGCGCCTGGGGCGCTGGCTCGGGCGCGGCTTCGTCCTGACCATCGACTACGGGGGACCTGCGGACTACGTCTACGCGCCCCACCGCCGGAAGGGGACGATCCGCGGCTACTACAAGCAGCTCGCCATCCGGGATCCACTGGAGCATCCGGGCGAGCAGGACCTCACGTCGGACGTGGACTTCACGGCCCTCATGCGCGCCGCGGAGGGCGTCGGGCTGCGCACGGTGGGCGTCGTGCCGCAGGGGACCTTCCTGAAGCACCTGGGCATCGAGGCGCTGGAGAAAGAGGCCTTGCGCGGCGTCAAGGGCTCGCTGGAGGCCGATTTCGCCGCGAGCGACATCCGCAAGCTCTACGATCCGCGCGCCATGGGGGAGGGGTTCTCGGTGCTCGTCCAGGCCAAGGGCGTGACGGTCGCGCCCGAGGCCGTCCTGGGACTCACGGGCGGGCAGCGTGGCATGCGCTGGCCCTGGAAGCGACCCTGAGAGGCCGCGATCCGGCTGCATGTGGCGCCGGCAGGGGATCTTAGATTAGAAAATTAATCGGAGGATAACTTTTGCAACAATTGAGAGACGAGCAAGGGGCCGATTCCCATTCTATGTTAGAATGTGCCCACACTAGCCGGAGAATCCGCGCCGTTTCAAGCAATTTCCCTGTTTCATCTTCTTGTCTGAAGGACTGGAACTCATGCTCGACACCAACGTAACCTTTGCGATCGCCATCATCGGGGCCTTGGCCCTGATCGTGCCGGTCGCCATGCTGGGCATCCACGCCCTCTTGGGGCGTGCGCGCGTCAAGACCGACAACAAGGGCAACACCTATGAGGCGGGTATCGCCGCGCACTCGACCATCGGGACCGCGCGCGAACGCTTCTCGGTCAAGTTCTACCTGATCGCGATCCTGTTCATCATCTTCGACGTGGAAGCGGTCTTCCTCTATCCCTGGGCCGTCAATTTCCAGAAGCTGGGGCTCTTCGGCTTCGTCGAGATGGTCGTCTTCTTGCTCGTGCTGTTCACGGGCTTCATTTACATCGTTAGAAGGGGTGCGTTGAAATGGGAATAGAGACTGCGCTCGGGAATGACGTCGTCGTCACCCGCCTCGACGCCGTCCTGAACTGGGGGCGCAAGTACAGCCTGTGGCCGATGACCTTCGGCACGGCGTGCTGCGCCATCGAGTTCATGGGGGCGGTCAGCTCCGTCTTCGACCTGGCGCGCTTCGGCGCCGAGGTCATTCGCTTCAGCCCCCGCCAGGCCGACTTGCTGCTGGTGGCGGGGACCGTCACTTACAAGCAGGCTCCGGTCCTCAAGCAGATCTACGACCAGATGCCCGACCCCAAGTGGGTCATCGCCATCGGGGCGTGCGCTTCGAGCGGCGGGTTCTACGACAACTACTGCACCGTCCAGGGGATCGACGAGATCATCCCGGTGGACGTGTACGTCGCGGGCTGCCCTCCGCGCCCGGAGGCGATCCTGGACTCGATCATCAAGATCCAGGAAGGGGTCGTCAGCAAGGAGACCATCGCCAAGGCTAAGGCCGAAGGCCAGCATCGCGCCCCGGTTGAAGCCGCCCTGCGCGGCTAACCGCTAGAGATAGGTTCAAAAACGTTGATGGATACCACCACCGAATCGATCACCATCAGCAAGGTCAAGGCGAAATTCGGCAATGACGTCATCTCCTCGTCCTCGTGGCGGGGGGATGATGCCCTTGTGATCCGCAAGGAGGCCCTGCTGTCGATCGCCACGTTCCTGCGCGACGACGCCGAGCTCGACTACAACTTCCTGGTCG
>DATNQJ010000127.1:0-2430 GCA_036704085.1 Stenomitos sp. | reverse complement strand
AGGCAGATGTAGTCGGCGCCGTGGAGTCGGACGGTGTAGTAGTTGGTGATCAGCCGGACCACCACTCCTGCGTCCTGGTCCCAAGCGCGAGCGGTCATTCGGCAGCGGTCTCCGTGACGGTCAAGGGAATCTTGACCAGGGGGACGACCTCGCCGGTGGGCTGCATGGCCCGGCGGCGCAGCTGGCCGCAGGCGGCGGCGATGTCCGCGCCGCGCTCGACGCGGACCGTCACCGGGAAGCCCGCGTCCTCCAGGATGCGCCGGAAGGCCTGGATGGCCTCGGGCTTGGAGGGACCGAACTCGGCGTCGGTGGCGTTGAAGGGGATGAGGTTGACGTGCGAGTGGATGCCCCGGAGCCATTCGACGGTCTGCCGGGCGAGCTCGGGCGTGTCGTTGACCCCGTCGAGCATGACGTACTCGATGGTCAGGCGGCGCTTGGTGCGCTCGGTGTAGTCGAGCACGGCCTCGCGCAGGACCGCGAGCGGATAGCGGCGGTTGATGGGCACCAGGAAGTCGCGCAGCTCGTCGTTGGGCGCATGCAGCGACAAGGCGAGCGTGAGCTGGAGGTTCTCGTCGGCCATGCGCTTGATACCCGGCACCACCCCGGAGGTCGAGATGGTCAGGTGGCGCATGCCGATGCCCACCTCGTCGTTCAGGAGCTTCACGGCCTTGAGGGTGTAGTCGTAGTTGAAGAGCGGCTCGCCCATGCCCATGAAGACGACGTGCGAGACCCGCTCGCCCGTCTGGTGCTGAATCTGCAGCACCTGCTCGACGATCTCGCCCGCCGAGAGGTTGCGCTGGAAGCCCGAGAGGCCCGTCTCGCAGAAGGCGCAGCCGACCGCACAGCCGATCTGGGTCGAAACGCACACGCTGCGCCGATCCTCGGAGGGCATGAAGACGCTCTCCACCAGGCCGCAGCCGTGGGTGTCGAAGAGGAACTTCTGGGTCCCGTCCGTGGCCACCTGGACCCGCACCGGGTCGAGCAGGCCGCCCGTGTAGCCCGCGGCGGTCAACGAGGCCCGCAGGGCCTTGGGCAGGTCCGTCATGGCCTCGAGGTCCAGCTCGTTCTTCTGGTAGAGCCAGGTGGCGAGCTGCTTGCCGCGGAAGGGCTTTTCTCCGCACCCTTCGGCGAGCTGCTTGAGTTCAGCGGTGGTCAATCCGACCAGTTCAGGCATGTCGGCGCTCCAATCGCGCGATGAAGAATCCCTCGACCCCGTGTCGATGCGGCATGAGCTGGATCATCCCGTCCCGCGCGTCCGCTCGCCAGCTTTCCGGCAAGTGGGGCGCGAGGTCCCCCGGCGCGAAGTCCGGGTGGGAGGCCAGGAAGCGCTCCACGACCCGTTCGTTTTCGGCCGGGAGGATGGTGCAGGTGGCGTACACCAGCACTCCGCCCGGCTTCACCGCCTGGGCCGCGACCGCGAGGATCGCTTCCTGTTCCGTGGGCAGGGCGTCGGCCTCCTCGGGTTTCAGGCGCCAGCGCAGATCGCTCTTGCGATAGAGCACCCCGAGCCCGGAGCACGGCGCATCGACCAGGGCCCGATCGACGGGGCTCTCGAGCGGCACGGTGCCTTCCTGCGGACACAGGGTCACAATGTGCTCGCCCAATCGCTCCGCGTTCTCCGCCACCAGAGCGAGACGCCCCGCGTGGGGATCGATGGCGAGGATCCGTCCTTGATCCTGCATCAGGGCCGCCATGTGGGTGGTCTTGCCCCCCGGGGCTGCCCCGATGTCGGCGACGGTCTCGCCCGGCCTCGGATCGACGATCCGGCTCGTGAGCATGGCGGCTTCGCCCTGCACGTACCAGCTGCCTTCATTATAGCCGGGGAGCTCCCCCAAGGCCACGCCTTCGGGGAAGCGAATCCCCTCGGGCACCACCGGGCTCGGCACCGCCGTCACGCCGGCGGCGGCGAACTCGGCGAGCAGGGTCTCGCGGGTGGTCTTGAGGGTGTTGGTCCGCAAGGAGACGGGCAGGGGTTGGTGGCTGGCCCGGGCCAGCTCCGTGGCCGTCGCGAGGCCGTAGGCCGCGACCCACCGGTCGATGATCCAGTCCGGCAGGGATTCCCGGATGGCGAGGGCCGCCTGCGGGTCCTCGGGCAGGGGCACGTTTTGGCCCTCGCGCTGGACGCGGCGCAGGACCGCGTTGGTGAGCTTGGCGACACCCGGGTGGCCGAAGCGGTAGGCGAGCTTGACGGCCTCGTCGAGGGCGGCATGGGCGGCGATGCCCGTGTAGAGGAGCTGGTAGGCCCCCATGCGCAGGTTGTTGCGGATGGGGGTGGTGAGCGCCGAGAGCGGCTTGGAGAGGAAGGCCGAGAGCACGTGATCGAGGTGGCGCCGGCGCCGGGTGGTGCCGTTGACCAGCTCGGTGATGAGGGCGCGATCGCGCGGGGACTGGCCGGTGATGGCCTGGAGGGCGAGGTTGGCGTAGGCGCCC
>DATNQJ010000126.1:0-2010 GCA_036704085.1 Stenomitos sp. | reverse complement strand
GACGACCGACCGGGGGGCTCGCGACGGCCGCGACCTTCTCCTTCTACGGCAACAAGATCCTCACCTGCGGCGAGGGGGGAGCCATCACCCTGAACGATCCCCAGCTCGAGACCCGGGTGCGCACCCTGCGGGGCCAAGGCGCCGACCCGCGGCGCCAATACTATTTCCCCGTCACGGGCTACAACTTCCGCCTCACCAACCTCGCAGCCGCCCTCCTCTGCGGCCAGCTCGAGCGGCATGGGGAGATCCTGGCCACCCGTCGCGCCCTCTTCAGCGCCTATCAGGAGCAGCTGGCAGGGATCCCGGGCCTCGGCTTCCAGCCGGTTGCCTGCTGGGCGGAGCCGGCTCCATGGCTGTTCAGCATCACCGTCGACGAGGCCCGCTACGGCCACTCGCGCGACGAGGTCCGGGAGATGCTCAAGGCCCATGGCTTCGAGACGCGCCCCTTCTTCCATCCCCTCCACCACCTGCCCCCCTTCCACGAGGCATCCCGCTCTCGCGGCGAGCACCTTCCCATCACCGATCGCCTCGCTGCGAGCGGGATGAACCTGCCCACCTTCAACGGGCTCACCTTCGAGGAAATCGAGGCGCTGAGCACGGCGATCCGGCGGTTCCAGCACTAGCCACCACGCAGCAGGAGGAAGCATGCACGTCCGCATCTTGGAGAGCTTGCGAGAGCTCGCGCCCTATCGTGACGCCTGGGCCGCGCACTTGGCGCCGACCCCGTTCGCCAGCTACGCGGTCTATGAACGCTGGATGGCCCATCAGCCCCGACAAACCCGGCCCTTCGTCGTGGTCGTCCTCGATGAGGACGGACAGCTGGTGGCCCTGGCCCCCTGGATCATGCGCACGAGCGGGGGCCTGCGGCGCCTCTCGGGCCTCACCGACGCATGGTATCAGGACCCCCTCTTCCTCCAGCCGGCTCGCTCGCGCGAGGCTGCCCGGCTGATCGTCACGGCCCTCAAGCGCGTCGCCTGGCGCTGGGACCTCTTGGATCTCAACGTCCAGGACTCCCTGAGCGAGCCCCTCTTGGCGGAGCTGGACGGCTTGGGGCGGGCGCATGTCGAGCGGATCGACGGCTGGCAGACCCGCATCATCCGCTTCGAAGCAGACTGGGACGCCTACTGGCAACAGCGCTCGAAAAACTTCCGGCACAAGTCGAAACGGAACGAGGCACGCCTCGCCGGCGTTCCCCACCGCTGGTATGTCGCCGACGACAGCAACTTACCGGCTCTGGTCGCCGAGGTGTTCGATCGCCATGCGGCCCGCTGGACTCCGACCGCCCGGAAGAACTGGGCGGGTTACTACGCCATGTACCGCGCCATCGCCGACCAGGCGATGGCACGAGGGGAGCTGTTCCTCTTCGTGCTGGAGATCGAGGGACAACCGGCCGCCTTCAAACTCTCGATCCGGCATGGCGACTGGGCCTATTGGATCTTTCAGATCTACGACCCGGCCTTTTCCGTCTACTCACCGAGCAACTTGCTCACCATGCGAGCGCTGCAGCATTTCTACGAGCTAGGCCTGCGACAGGTCGACCCGGGTGGTGGAGACGATCCCTGGAAAGAGTCCCTCATGACCGAGTCGCTCCGGACGCTCCAGCCCTTGATCGCAAGTCCAGCAAGCCTCACGGGAAACGCGCTGGTGGCCTGGAAGGGGCGGGTGCGGCCATGGCTGAAGGAGTACCGCTGGTTCGTCTCGACCATCAGGAGCTTGCGCGAGGCCAAACACCGCCTCTTCTCCCCACGAGCGGTTCCCAATCGGATCTCCCTTTGAGCAGGAAGTCGCACGCTTAGCACGGCGGTCCGCCGGTCTCAGCAGTCGCCACTACGCAGCAGGAGGAAGCATGCACGTCCACATCTTGAAGAGCTTGCGAGAGCTCGCCCCTTATCGTGACGCCTGGGCCGCGCACTTGGCGCCGACCCCGTTCGCCAGCTACGCGGTCTATGAACGCTGGATGGCCCATCAGCCCCGACAAACCCGGCCCTTCGTCGTGGTCGTCCTCGATGA
>DATNQJ010000125.1:0-2083 GCA_036704085.1 Stenomitos sp. | reverse complement strand
GGCGAGAACCGTGAAGAGCTTCTTGGCCATTGGGGGTAGTCCTCCTTGTATCAGCGGGGCGGTGTGATTACCGAACGTTTAACCGACTTTAACAAGGGGTTTATCCCTCACTAACCAAGTTATCTTTCTTATGATTCTCCTAACTATAGGTTAAGCGTAGGTAAAGGTGGTTCGGCAAGCCGCTTGCAGCAAGCCTTCCCGGTGGTGGAGATGACGGGCGGACGCGGCGGACGGGGATCAAGATCCGCCCAAAGGGTCCCCCAAAGCGACCCGGACCTGCCCATGGCAGGTCCGGAGGGACGGGTGGCCTTAACCTTGGGATCAGGCCCGTTCCAGGAGGGCGACCGTCTCCACGTGGGCCGTCTGCGGGAACATATCCACGGGCCGCGCCTTGACGAGCCGGTAGCCGCCTTGCTCCACGAGAAGCTTGAGGTCCCGGGCCAGGGTCGCGGGGTTGCAAGACACGTAGACGATCCGGGGGATGCCGCTCTTGGCGATCGCCTCGACGACCGCGGGCTCGCACCCCTTGCGGGGGGGATCCAGCACGGCGCCGTCCAGGGTTCCTAGCTCCGAGAGCAGCTTGGGCAGGCGCTCCTCGACCTTGCCCGTGAGGAAGCGGGCATTGTGGAGGCCGTTGCGGGCCGCGTTGGCGGCGGCGTCCCGGGTGGCCTCGGGGATGGTCTCGAGGCCCACCACCTCGCCGGCGCCCTGCGCGGCGAGGTACAGGGCGATGGTGCCCGTCCCCGAGTAGAGATCCACCGCCCGCCCCTGGGCTGGCAGGGCGAGGTAATCGGCGGCGAGGCCGTAGAGCTGCTCGACCTGTTCCGAGTTGACCTGAAAGAAGCTCCGGGCCGAGATGGCGAAGGTCAGAGGGCCGATCCGCTCCTGGAGATGGTCCTGGCCCCAAAGAACCTTCGTCAGGTCGCCCATGAGGGCGTTGCCCGGCTTGGGGTGGACGTTCTGGACCACCGAGGTGACGTTCGGGAAGCGCTCGCGGACGGCCTTCACCCAGGCGTCCGCCTGCGGGAAGGCCTCGCGGGTGGTCACCAGGCCGATCATCAGGTCGCCCGTCTTGTGGCCGGCCTTGGCGAAGGCCGAGCGCAGCCAGCCCCGCTGGGTCTTCTCGTCGTAGACGTCGAACCCGAAGGAGGGAAGGGTCTCGCGCAGGAAGGCGAGCACCTCGTTGTTGAGGGAATGCTGGATGTAGCAGTGCGAGACGTCCACCACCCGGTGGCTGCGCGGCTCGTACAGCCCCACCTGATAGCCGTCCTTGGTCCTGGCGATCGCCCAGTGGACCTTGTTGCGGTAGTACCAGGGATCGGTCATGCCGAGCGTCGGCTCGAGCCACTCGCCGGGCTCGAAGCCCCCGATGCGTTTCAGGGCGTCGGCGACGAGCTCCTGCTTCCAGTGCAGCTGGCGCTCGTAGGAGACGTGCTGCCACTGGCAACCCCCGCAGCTGCCGAACAGGGGACAGCGGGCGACGGCGCCCTCGGGACCCGGCTCGAGCACCTCCTCGATGAGGGCGCGCGCGTAGCCGGGCTTGATGGAGATGATGCGGGCGCGGACGCGATCGCCCGGCACGCCCATGGGCACGAAGACGGCGAAGCCCGCGTGGCGGGCGATGGCCTCGCCGCCGCCTACGAGCGACTCCAGCGTGAGCTCGAGTTGGTCCCCGACGCGGACCGGGATGGCTTGTTTGGTCATGAGGGGCATGATAGCACTTTCGGCGGGTCCCCATGCGGGGTCAGCCCAGTAAAAACGGCCCCGGCGCAAGCCGGGGCCGCTGGGTCGGTCGGACTAGACCGTGACCGTCTCGGCCACGTCGCGGAACTCCGCGATCTGGTCGAAGTTCATGTACCGGTAGATCTCGGCGGCCTTGGCGTTCACCGTCTGGACCTGCGCCTGGTACTCCGCCGGGGTGGGGATCTTGCCCATCAGGGCGCACACCGCCGCGAGTTCCGCCGACCCGAGGTAGACCCGGGTCTCGATGCCCAGGCGGTTCGGGAAGTTGCGGGTCGAGGTCGACATGGCCGTGCTGCCGCGCTTGATCTGCGCCTGGTTACCCATGCACAGCGAGCAGCCG
>DATNQJ010000124.1:0-4368 GCA_036704085.1 Stenomitos sp. | reverse complement strand
CAGGGGTGGAATCCCTTAGAACACCGGGACCTCGATGAAGCGCGAGGGCTTGAGGCTGTAGTTCAGGTAGTAGGTCGTCACGGCCCCGTCGGGACGGACGGCGGTCATTTCCTTGGTCTGGGGGTTCCAGCGCACCACGTTGGACTGGTAGCCCTTATCGAAGCTCGTGGTGTCGAAGTAGAACTTGATGGCGCCCCGGCGACCGGCCGCCAGATCCACCGCGCGCTGGCGGTACTCGTCCGCGGTCGCGGCGGGCGGGTGCATCTCGGCGCCATGCTTCTTGAAGTGGACGTCGAGGTTCTGCTCGGCCGTGAGGTTCTCGGCGGGACGCGAGGCAAAGAGCCCGCTCGGCTGCATGGAGCGACCGACCGAGATGATCTGCAACTGCTGCGCGGTCAGCTTGAGACCGTGCTGAGCGGCGGCCTTGATGAACTCATCCTTGGTCTGGGGGACCGCATCCTGGGCGCTGACCGTCTGCGCCGAACGCGTCGTCGGACCCAGTCCGGCATAACCGCAACCGCTCAGGGAGAGCAACAGGGTGGTGAGGGCAACAGCGACGATCGGCTTCTTCATGGGATTCCTCGCAAAGGGTGTGCAAGGACGTTATCGCCGCCGCCCCCCAAAACTTGCTAAGGAAAGTTTATCTGATCTTTAAGACAAAGAAACGCCGGGGTGCCAGGGGTGCATGGGATCGGGCTTGCCCTGGTCCAGGGGCGGTCGGCTCAGGAGCACCCGGCAGGGAGCCTTTTTCAGCACGTGGTTGATGGTGCTGCCGAGCGCCGCCTGACCCAGGCGCTCCCGGGGGCTGATGCCCATGAGCAGGAGATCGGCCTCGAGCTCCTTGACCGCTTCGACGATGGCCATGCCGGCCGAGCGCGACTGGACGAAGCGCGCCTCGACCTCCAAGCCGATCCCCTCGCCGATCTGACGGGCGCGGGTCAGGATCTCCTCGGCTTTCGTCAGCTCGGTCGGCACCTGCGAGCCTACGGGCAGCGCCATGGGGACCTCGAACACGTAGAGGGCCGTGACCTTGGCACGCTCGCGCTTCCCGAGCCGGCATGCCACCGCCACCATCTCCTCGCTGAAGGGCGTGCCGATGGTCGGCACCAGGATCCGCTTCATGGACAGATCGACCAGGATGGGCTCGAGCTGGCTGATGATGACGGTGCTGGTCAGGGGCAGCTCGTGCGACTGGCGGTGGAAGATGTAGAGGAGCATGCCGGCGAATAGCCACAGGAACCCGACCAGGCGCCCCCAGGGGTGGACCACCACGACCACGAGCCACACGGCGAAGGTGCTCATGACGCCGAGCACCGCCGTGAGGGGGATCTCGCGGCCGGCCACCCGGACGTTGCAGGGCAGCTTCCACGGGCGCTCGAGCTCGGGGTGGCGCCAGCGCAAAGCCAGGATGGAGGCGTGCGCGATCGTGAAGCTCAGCATGGCCCCGAAGGAGTAGAGGTCCGCCAGGTTGAAGAGCAGCTTGTCGGAGAAGAAACCCGTCGCGAGCAACAGCACCGTGATGGCCGCGAAGAAGGCGATCGCCAGGAACGGCGTGCTGTACGTGGGGTGCAGCTTGTAGAAGGGGCCTGGCAGCTGCCGGTGCATGCCCATCGAGAAGGCGAGCCGGCTCACGCCCATGAGGCCTGCGTTGGTGGCGATGAGCAGGATGCTCGCCGCCAGGAGGGCGACCCACGGACCGAGGATCCCCGCGAGGGGCTGAGGCAAGGCGCTGACGATGCCCTGGACCGGATCCAGGGCCCAGGTGGAGCCCACCTCGGAGGGCGAGAGCGCCGAGAAGCCCACGGCGTTGATGCCCGCGTACATGACGAGCACCGCGAGCACGACCATGCCGATGGCGCGGGGCACGGTCTTGGCGGGCTCATGCGACTCCTCGGCCATCTGGGAGACGCTCTCGATGCCGGTGAAGGCCACCATGGCGATGGAGACCGAGTAGATGAACTGGTGCATGCTCGGCCACTGTCCCGGGACGTGCGGGTAGCTGAGGAGCCGTTGCCAGTTGAACAGGAGCCCCATGCCGAGGGCGATGATGAGGAGCTGGGTCAGGGCGTCGGCAAAGACCGAGAAGTTGTTGACCGCCGCCGACTCCCTGGCGCCCCGGATGTTGACGACGGCGAGGACCAGGACGATGGCGATGGCCAGGCCCGCGGATGCCGCATGGGCGGTCTTGAGCACCGGCACGAAGTACGAGAGGTAGAAGGCGCTCGACGCCGCCGAGATGGCGATGGTGACGATGTAATCGAGCATGAGCGCCCAGCCGGCGATGAAGCTGATGGCCTCGTTGAAGCCATGGCGGGCGAACGAGCTCGAGCCCCCGGACTCGGGGAACATGGCCGTTCCCTCGGCGTAGGTGTAGGCCGTGATGACGAAGAACAGGCCCGCGATGAGGAACGCCAGGGGCGTGGCGCCCAGGGCCGCGGCCGCCACCACGCCCAGCGCGTAGTAGATGGAGCTGCCGACGTTGCCGTATCCGATGGAGAAGAGCCCAAAGATTCCCAGCGCCTTGGCGAGCTCCTTGCGACGCGAGGCCGAAGGGGGCACGTTCATGGCAACTCCTTCCGCGAGCGGTTGACGTCGACCAGCAAGCCATGGTGTAACATTTCTTAAGAATTCTGACCACCCCACCGCATCCCGCCAGAAGGGAGGATCGCATGATCGTCGTCTACGGCTGCGGACAGATGGGCTCTCAGCTGGTTCAGGAGCTTGTGACCCGCGGGGAAGCCGTGACCATGGTCGACTCCGATCGCATGGCCCTCGAGGAGCTCTCCAAGCACTTCGAGGGGCACCTCGTGCAGGGCTCCGGCACGGACGAGGGGGTGCTTCGCATGGCCGGCATCGAACAGGCGGAGTGCTTCATCGCCGTCTCGTTCGATCTCAACAGCAACATCATGGCCGCCCAGATCGCCAAGCATCTCTTCGGCGTGCGCCGGGTCATCGCCCGGATCGAGCATCCGGAGCTGGCCTCCATGTATCGCGCGATGGGCATCGAGGTCGTCAGCCCGACCCTCCAGGCCGCCAAGCACGTGGGGGCCATGATCGCGAGGGTCTCCTGATGTTCATCCTGGTCATCGGGGGGGGCAAGGTGGGCTATCACCTGGTGCGGACGCTCCTCTCGGAGGGGCATGAGGTGGCGGTGATCGAGAAGGACGCCCAGGTCTGCGAGTCGATCGCCGACCAGTTCGGCGGCATGGTCATCCACGGGGACGGCACCGTTCCGCGCCTGTTGCGCGAGGCGGGGGCCGTGCGGGCCGATGTCGTGGTGGCCGTGGCCGGCCGGGATCAGGACAACCTCGTCGTCTGCCAGATTGCCAAGCATCTGCATGGGGTCCGGCGGACGGTCGCGCGGATCAACGACCCCCGAAACGACCGCCTGTTCGCGATCCTCGGCGTGGATGCCCGCATCAGCGTCACCTCCCTGGTGGCGCAGCTGATCGATGCCGAGATCAGCCCGGCGCCCGGACTCGCGCCCCCCTGATCCCGCAGCGGCGTCTGCTGCCGGGAGGGCCTGCCACCGGGCATGGCCCTCAAAGTCGCTTGTTGCGTCCCTTGGACCCGTCATTAAAATCGAGTCGGTGGGAGCGAAGGGAGCGACCGAGTGACGGTTCGCGAGCAACGTCAGAGCCTCGAAGCCCTCAGCGAGGTGAGCCGCGCACTGGCCTCGGCCCTGAGCTTGCCCGAATTCTTCTTCCTGGCGATCCGGGCCACGGCCCGGGCCTTCGGCGCCTACAAGGGCAACATCTGGCGCTACGACCCGGCCCGCCAGCGCGCCTGGATCGAGGCGGCCTACCAGGTCCCTCCGGATCTGGTCGAGCGCATGAACCGGCTGTTCGAGGATCCGGACTGGTGTGCCCGCTCTCCGACCGGCACGGCCATCCGGACCCGGAAGGTCGTCATGATCGCGGACCTCGAACAGGACGAACGCTTCCCCCAGTTCCGTCCCTGGGGCCAGGCGTGGGGCTTTCGGAGCGCTGTCTACGTCCCCCTGATCTACGGCAACCGGGCCATCGGCAGCATGTCCCTCTACTTTCCCGAGCGCACGGACTTCGACGAGACGGACGCGCTCTTCCTGCAAACCGTGGCGGCCCAGGTGGCGACGGCCATGGTCGCCAACGAGCGCCTCGGGGCCCTGCAGATCGCCAAGGAGGACCTGGAGCATCGCCAGCGGGAGCTCGAGACCCTCACCTCGCAGAGTGCCCAGCACCGCTTGCTGCAGACCATCATCGAGGAGCTGCCCGCCGGGATCGCCTTCGTGGACGACCGGTTGAAGATCCGGCTGGCCAATCCGGCCTTCGTACGCTCCCTCTCGGCGAACCTCGATCGCATCCAGGATCAGCCGCTCACCGCCATCGC
>DATNQJ010000123.1:0-4474 GCA_036704085.1 Stenomitos sp. | reverse complement strand
GAGCAGTGCCTGGAGGCCGCCACCTCGGCCGACGAGACCCTGACCGACGCCTGGATCATGCTGGGGGTCGTGCGCAAGGAGCTCGGGCGCCCCAAGGACGCGCTGCCTTGCTTCGACAAGGCCATCAAGAACGACCCCAAGGCGGTCGTGGCCCGCTTCCAGATCGCCCAGGTCACCTACGAGCTGGGCGACATGCAGCGAGCCGCCACCCAGGCGCACCACGTCATCCAGCACGCCGACGACTTCGTGCCCGCCCACCTCCTGATGGCGAACATCACGCTGAAGCTCGGCGACTACCGGCAGGCCGCCGTCGAGTTCTGTCGGGTCCTGGAGCTCTCCGGGCCGGACGCGACCGTCTACATGTCGCTGGGCCGGGCGTTCGCCCAGCTTCATGACTTCCCACAGGCCGTGTCGGCCTTCGAGGCCGCCTTCCAGCTGGAGCCCGACAACGAGATGGCCTGCTCGGCGGCCGCACGGCTCGCCGATCGCCAGGGTGACACCGCGAAGGCGGGCGAGTACTACCGAAAGCTCATGCGCTTCGAGGGCTCGCGGGACATGGCCGTCGAGGCCCTGAATCGCCTGGGCTTGCCGGCAGAGGCACCGCCTCCGGCCGCGCCGAAGAAGGCCAAGAAGGGCAAGCCCAAGGGGAGCGAAGCGGCTCCGGCCGCCAAGCCCGCGGCTCCTGCCGTCCGGTTCCAGCCGCCCAAGTCCATCGACCGGGCGGGCCTGCCCAGCTCGGCCCCCACCCGCAGCACGGGGCGCCTCATCGGCGAGAAGCCCACGGCGCCGGCGCGGCCGCAACCGTCCGCCCCGGCGGCGCCGCCGCGCGTCTCGGCGAGCCCCACCACGCCCCTCGACAACCTCCTCGACGGCCTCGAGAAGATCCTCGACCGGACGCCCCTGAAGGGCAGCTTCGACAAGAAGGCCGTGGGCCAGGTCGCCAACAAGGTCGTCCATCAGGTGAACCGGGTCACGGGCAACCTCACCGACGGCATGAAGAACGTCACGGGGAACCTGTCGGACAACGTGAACCGCTTCAAGGGCGATTCGGCCGCGGGCATGGTGGACCGCCTCAAGGATGGCCTCATGTCGAAGGTCAAGCGCGAGAAGGCCGAGCCCGCCCAGGCTCCGAAAAAGCCGGCCCCTCCCGCCACGGGCGGCCTCAAGAAGCCGGCTCCGGGCGGCACCGGCCAGCTGCCCAATCGCCCCAAGCCGAAGTCATAGGTGAGCGATGGCGACTCCTCCGCCCCCCAACAACCGTGAGCTGGTCCGGGCCGGCCAGGAACACTACCGCGCCCAGCAGTACGACGCGGCCATCGAGGTCCTGAGCCGGGTCTCCAACGACGATCCGGTCGTCTTCGCCCAGGCGCTGGCCGTCATCGGTCGCTCTCACACCCGCATGCGCCGCTTCGACCAGGCGCTGGACGCCCTGAACCTTTCGAACCGGATATCGCCTGCACCCTTGACCGTCTACTTCATCGGCGAGTGCTACTACCACCAGGGGGACTACGGTTCGGCCGAAGAGCGCCTCGAGACGGCGGTCGCTCAGGACGGCAAGATCACCGACGCCCACATCCTCCTGGGGACCATCCGCCGCAATGCGGGGAACCTGGACGGGGCGATCAACGCCTTCAACCTGGCCCTGCGCAACGATCCCAAGGCGATCGCGGCCCGCTTCCAGCTGGCCCAGGCCGCCTACGACCTGGGAGACCTCCAACGCGCGACCTCCCAGGCCTTCATGATCGTGCAGCAGAACGAGGAGTTCGCGCCGGTTCACATGCTCTTGGGCCACTGCGCCTTGCGCCTGAACGACTTCCGCCAGGCCGCCTACGAGTACTGCCGCGTCCTGCAACTTTCCGAGCCCACGCTCGAGGTCTACGAGGGACTGGGACGGGCCTTTGCCAATCTCAAGGACTTCGAGCAGGCGCTCAAGGCCTTCGAGGGCGTCATCGCCCTCGATCCGGACCACGAGATGTCCTACGTGGCGGGCGCGCGCCTCGCGGAGCGCATCGGCGACAAGGAGCGGGCCAGGCGCTTCTGGACCGATGCCGCCCGGTTCCCGAAGTATCAGCAGATGGCTTCCGATGCCCTCGCCAAGCTCGGTGCGGAGGCGCCGGCACCGCCTGCTCCCGCCAAGAAAGGCAAGGGAGCGAAGGGTGCGGCCACCAAGCCTGCGGCCAAGCCGGTTGCCGCCGAGTTGCCGCGGGACTTCGTGGCGCCTCCGAGCATCGACAAGAGCAGCCTGCCTCAGCGCCAGGCCTCTTCCATGCCCACCGCCCCCCTGACGACTCACGCGGCAGGCACCTTGAGCCTCGCCTCACGTCAGCCGACCAAGACGCAGCCCTTGCCGCACGCCCGGCACGCCGTGCACGAGGACGACAAGCCGAGCCTCAAGCAAGCCTTCTCCCTCGATGGCCTGCTGAACTCGGCGGCGGGGGTGTTCTCGTCGTGGATGGCCAAGACCAGGAAGCCCGAGCCCCCGCCCTCCATGGGCGGCGAGACGGTCGCGGAGCTGATTGCCAAGCGGGCGAAGGAGCGCGCCCAGGCCGCCGCGGAGCAGGCAGAGGAAGAAGCCCCCCCTGCGCCGAAGAAACCTGCCACCAGGCCCGGTGGAAAGCCCGCTCCGAAGTCGGGACGCCCTGCTCGGTAGTCACTCGGAGGGGGTGGCGATGGGCAGCGCGAACCAGAACGTGCTGCCGCGGCCGGGCGTGCTCCAGAAGCCGATCCGGCCGCCGTGGGCCTCGACCAGGGCTTTGGCCAGGCTCAAGCCGAGGCCCGTGCCACCGACCTGTCGGGTGGCACTCATGTCGAGCTGCCGGAACGGCCGAAACAGCTTGTGCCGGTCTTCGGGGGCGATGCCGGGCCCCGTGTCCTCCACCTCGGTCACGAGCTCTCCCTGGCGTTCGAAGGCCCGGACCGCCACGGCGCCGCCGGGGGGCGTGAACTTGACGGCGTTGTCCACCAGGTTGATCAGCACCTCGTGGAGCCGTTGCCCGTCCAGGTAGAGCTCCGGTCGCACGTCCACCTTGACCGAGACCCGGAGCTGGCGCTCCTGGGCGGCGCCTCGCAGCTCCTCGATCACCTGGTCGACGAGCGCTCGATAATCCACCCAGCCGGGGGCCAGCACGAAGCGCCCGGTTAGGATCTCGGCCATGTCGATGAGGTTGTTGGCGATCCGGAGCAAGCGCTCGCCGCCCTCCAAGATGCGCTGGACGTCGCGGTGCTGCTCGGGCGTCAGGGCGCCGGTGACCTCCTCGTCGAGAAGGCTGGCGAAGCCCATGATGAAGTTCAACGGCGTCTTGAGCTCGTGGCTGAGCACCGAGAGGAACTCGTCCTTGTAGCGATCGGCCTCCTGCAGCTCGCGCAGGGCCTCTTCGAGCCGGACCGTCTTGCGGGACAGCTCGCCGACGAGGTGCCGGCGTACGGAGATGTCCCGCACGATGGCCATCACCAGGAGGCCATGCTCGGTCTGGACCGGGCTCAGGCTGGCGTCGATCGGGAACTCGCTGCCGTCCTTCCGGCGTCCGTTCGGCTCCAGGCCCGCACCCATGGGGCGCACGGTCGGATGGGCGAAGTACTGGCGCCGGTATTCCGGGTGGATGCCGCGAAAGCGCTCCGGCACGAGCACTTCGATGGGCTGGCCCAGGAGCTCGTCGCGCCCGTAGCCGAAGTAGCGCTCGATCTGCCGGTTCAGGAAGACGATACGCCCGCTGGAGTCGATGACGACCACCCCGTCCGGTGCATGCTCGAGCATGGCCTGGAGGATGGCCGGTTCGTTCACGCGCTTCCAGTTCATGACGCTCCCCTCACGTCGAGGAGGCCGATGGCCCCGCTATCGCCGTGCCCCACGTCGTGGTTCACGAAGGGAAAGGTGCCCGCCTGGTCGGCTTGGAGGTCGAAGATGGCGCCGCCCCCCGGGGGCACGGCGTAGGTCTGGAGACCGTGCAGGGCTCCTTCGGGCGGCGCGGCGGGGTAAACCGTGTCGAACTGCTGTCCGATGATGTGGAAGGCGCACTCGCGCCGAGGCCCGGCGTTGACGAGATAGATGCGGACCCGCTCGCCCCTTTTTACGTGGATGGGCGCCGACTGATACTGGAAGGCGCGACCGTTGAAGGCGGCGTAGTCGGGTTGAGCCGCGAGCATCTTGGCATAGTCGGGCTGAGCGACGCCCGGGGACTTGCGCAGATAGAACTCGCTGTAGACCAGGACCAGCTCGCGCGCCTTCGGCAGCGGCTTGATCGGATCGACGATGAGGGCACCGTACATGCCGCTGCCGATGTGCAGGAGCACGGGCGGCGTGCCGCAATGGTAGAGGAATGCGCCGGCATACTGGGGCCGGAAGGTGAAGCTGAGGCTCTTTCCCGGGGGGATCGTCCGGAAGGACGTCTTCCAGTCGGTGCGCGCGGCGTGGAAGTCAATCGAGTGGGGCATGGAGCCCCGGTTGGTGAAGGTGACGTGCACCGTGTCGCCGACC
>DATNQJ010000122.1:0-2854 GCA_036704085.1 Stenomitos sp. | reverse complement strand
GAAGCTCCAGCTGGTGCTGGTGGGCGGCGGGCACGTGAACATCGAGGTGGCGAAGCTCGCCCGGAACCTGGATTACCAGGTAACGGTGATCGACGACCGCCCGGAGTGGGCGAGCGAGGCCAACTACCCCGAGGCGCGGCGGATCATCGCCGAGCCCGCGGACGGCTTCCGGCAGATCGAGTGGACCGAGAACAGCGTCATGCTCATCGCCACCCGCGACCAGGACACCCAGGCCCTGTGCGCGGCCATCGACCTGCCGTGCCGCTACGTGGGGCTCGTGGCCTCCAAGCGCAAAACAGTACAGATCCTCAAGAACCTGAAGGCCGAGGGGCGGGATCTCTCGGGGCTGCTGCCCAGGTTGCGATCGCCCGTGGGCCTGGACCTGGGGGGAAAGAACCCGGCGGCCATCGCGCTCTCGATCATGGCCGAGATCCAGATGGTGCGGCATGGGAAGACGGGGCAGCCACTGAATTTCGCTTTGGAAGCGCCGGTGTTGCGGGCGATTGCCGATGACCCCAGCCCTATCAACTGATCATCCTTCTCAAGCGCCTGCTATTTGTACCTCGTTGGACATATGATATAAAGGCAACATCCGGATCCTCTACAAAGGAACAGGATTCGGTCGCACGGGCCTTGGCTTCGTTGGAATTTCGGTGGCAAATGCGTCTAATCCCCGTTTTTCTTTGTTTTCTACTGACCGCATGTGGAGCGATGCCCTCGCTGTCATCGCAGCCCAAGATCTCAAAGGAAAAGGCGTGTGCCTTGGCTGAGGAATTTGCCGGTGGTACGGCCGACCTGGATCGGACCCGAATCGGAACCGTCTGCGCACTCGCGGCCGAAGCGAACGTGCCCTCGGCGCAAGGGCAAACCGGAAATGAGTTAGGTTATTTGGTTCCCATGACTGGCACGGGGACCAAACCATTCCGATACGCGCAATACAAGACAGGTTTCGCCATCATCGCCGGGGACACGGGCGAATTGAGGGCACTTACACTTTTTCCTTAGGAGTTGGCGAAAGGGTTTGCCACATTAAGCCAAATGAGCGATTTCTTGGCCAGGGGTGACGTAACAGCCCAAACCGTCCCACCATTTGTCCTTCCTGAGCCACGAGAGGTAGCGGCCGTCATCACGGCTGCCGGCTTCTCGAGCCGAATGGGATCCCCAAAGGCTCTTCTGGAATGGGGAGAAAAGCCGCTCTTACAGCATCAGATCGATGTCCTTGCAGCCTTTGGGCAGGTCGTCGTCGTGCTCGGGCACGAGGCCGAACACATCCTGGAAAGGATTGCCCCTAACCCAAATACCCGGCTCGTCGTACATCCCGGCTATTCCGAAGGACGCTCGTCCTCCCTGCAGGCTGGCTCTCGGGCAATTATCGGAGATCCTCGCGGCCTGCTGGTGCTCGGAACGGATCAACCCCTCGATGAGAGGGTCTTATGCCCGCTTCTTCAAGCACTCGGTCCTGAGACGAGTCTTGCGGTCCCCGTGAAACAGGGACGCCGGGGCCACCCGGTGCTCCTCGCGGGCTTCCTCCTGCCCGAACTCCGGCAGGTCGCCCAGGAGCCGGAAGGCCTGCGCACCATCGTCCGGCGCCATCACGCCAAGAGCGTCGAGGTCCCCATTGACCTCGACGCTCCCTGGTGGGATCTCAATACTCCCGACGATTACGCTCAGGCGATCGCTACACCACCGCGAGGGTAGGCGCCTTCGGCAGCGCGATCTTGTGGTCCTCGCTGTACTGGTAGTCCCAGAACACGTGCTCCGCGGTCGGAATCACGTAGCGGCCAGGGGCCTCGAGCACCGTCGTCTCCTTGAGGCGGTAGACGTAGTGACCGCAGGTGTAGACGCGGAACGCGTTCATATGGGTGCACAGGCAGGTCTTCTCCTTGACCGGCAGCTTGGCGCCCGTCTCGGGGTTCACACCCGTCTTGTTGTACGCCTCCAGGTAGCCGCAGCCGCCCTCGGAATCGAGCAGGTAGCCGAACGTTTCGCAGTTGGGCTTGATGTTCGAGCCGATGGCCGGGCTCGACTTCAGCATCCGCATGGGATAGCCCGTCGGAGACTGGGTGTTGACCTCGACGTCCTCGAGACCGGCGCCCAGGTAAACCTGCTTGACGTGGTCGGGCAGCCCGCACTCCTGGGTGATGGTGAAGCGCGTGGCGACCTGGACGGCCGCAGCGCCCTTCTGGAGGTAGTTGACCGCGTCGGTGCCCGTGAAGATGCCGCCCGCCGCGATGACGGGAATCGACAGCCCTTCCTTGGCGAGGAAGGCCATCACCTCGTCGACGATCGAAGGCAGGTCCGCCTTCTGCCAGTCGTCGATGCCGAAGCCGAGGTGGCCGCCCGCGAGGGGACCCTCGACGACGACGTAGTCCGGCATGCGATCGAGGCGCTTGGCGCGCTTGAGGAAGAGGGCGAGGGCCCGAGCCGACGAGACGATGATGCCGATCTGGACGTCCCGGAAGCGGGGATGCTCCGCCATGAGCTCCATCGAGCCCAGGTGCAGGCCGGCGCTGAGCGTGATGCCGTCCACGCCGGCGTCCATGGCCGCCGTCAGACGCACCTTGAGCGTGTCCTTCGGAGCGTTCATGGTGAGCTTCTCCATGACGTTCACGAAGATGGCGCCCGAGCCGCGCTTGGCGTCCATGGCGGCCCCCACGTGGCGCATCTGCGCCTCGCGCACGGCCTCGAGGTCGAACTGGACCTCCTTCTTGTGCTCCATGGTCGCGACGTCCTTGTAACGGGCCGTCTTCTCGCGCATAAATGCGGTCTTGAAGTAGCGATCCGAGACGGAGAGTACCAGCGCATCGGAAATGTGACCGATGCCGCCGAGGCGAGCCGCCTCCAGGGCGAGGGC
>DATNQJ010000121.1:0-2910 GCA_036704085.1 Stenomitos sp. | reverse complement strand
TCGTAGCCCACGTAGCCCGGAGGCGCTCCCACCAGGCGGCTCACGGTGTGCTTCTCCTGGAACTCGCTCATGTCCAGCCGGATCATGGCGTCCTCGTCGTTGAACAGGTACTCGGCGAGCGCCTTGGCGAGCTCCGTCTTGCCGACGCCCGTGGGGCCCAGGAAGATGAAGGAGCCGATGGGACGCTTGGGATCCTTCAGGCCGGTGCGCGCCCGGCGCACGGCCTCGGAGACGGCCAGCACGGCGTCCTCCTGACCGATCACCCGCTGGTGCAGGACCTCCTCCATCTTCAAGAGGCGCTCCTTCTCCTCCTGCATGAGCTTGTCGGCCGGAATCCCCGTCCAGTCCCCGATCACGCGCGCGACGTCGTCCTCGGTCACCTTCGGGGTCTCGCCCGCCTGCTCGCTCCGCCAGCCCTTGCGAAGCTGGTCGAGCCGCTCCTTGACCACGTCGGCCTCGGCCTTGAGCCGGCTGGCGCGGGCGAAGTCCTCGCGGAAGGCGGCCTCGTCCTTGTCCCGGACCAGGCGCGTCAGGCGATCCTCCAGGTCCGAAACCTCGGACGGCTCGCGGCGGCTGCGCAGGTGCTTCATGGAGGCGGCCTCGTCGATGAGGTCGATGGCCTTGTCGGGCAGGAAACGATCCGTCACGTAGCGCTCGGACATCTCGGCGGCGGCCACGATGGCCTGGTCGGTGATCTCGACGCCGTGGTGCGCCTCGTAGAGGTCGCGCAGGCCGCGCAGGATCTCGATGGTCGCCTCGACGGACGGCTCCTGGACGAGCACCGGCTGGAAGCGGCGCTCGAGCGCGGCGTCCTTCTCGATGTGCTTGCGGTATTCGTCGAGCGTGGTGGCGCCGAGCGTGCGCAGCTCCCCGCGCGCCAGGGCGGGCTTGAGCATGTTGGAGGCGTCGATGGCGCCCTCGGCGGCCCCGGCGCCTACCACCGTGTGCAGCTCGTCGATGAAGAGGATGATCTCCCCCTCCTGCTCCTTGATCTCGTCCATCAGGCCCTTGAGGCGCTCCTCGAACTCGCCGCGGTACTTGGTGCCCGCCACCAAGCTACCGAGATCCAGGGCGAGGACGCGCTTGTCTTTGAGCATGTCGGGCACGTCCCCCGCCACGATCGCCTGGGCGAGACCGTCGGCGATCGCCGTCTTGCCAACGCCCGGCTCCCCGATGAGCACGGGGTTGTTCTTGGTGCGCCGGCTGAGGATGCGAATGACCCGCTCGATCTCGTCGCCGCGCCCGATGACCGGATCGAGCTTGCCGCTCTTCGCGAGCTCCGTCAGGTCCCGCGTGAACTTGGAGAGGTTGGGGGTCGCCTTGCCACCCCGCCCGGTCATCGGAGCGCCCGTGGGGCGTCGCTTGGGGGCCGCTTCGCTCCGGGGGGCGCCCCGCTCCATCGCCTCCTGCAGGATCTGCGAGGCGAGGCTCTCACCCTCCTCCAGGAGTCCGGAGAGGAGGTGCTCGGGACGAATGGTGAGCGTCCCGTCGAGAAAGGCCGCATCGCTCGCGAGCCGGATGGCCCGCTTGAGGCGCGGGGTCATGGTGACCTGCGACGGCCGCTCGCCCTCCATGGCCGGGAAGGTCTCCTCGATTCGGCGGCGAACGTCGTCGGCGTCGATCCCGAGCTGCTCCGTGAGCTGGGGACCGAGGTGCGGATCCGTCAACAGGGCGAGCAGCAAGAACTCGCTCTCGAGGCGCGGGATGTGCCGCTCGGCCGCGTATTCGGCCGCGCGTTCCAGGATCTGGCGTGACTGGCTCGACAGGCGATCGAGCAGGTTATCGGACGCACTCGGCTGGAGGCCGAAGACCCGCTCGAGCATGTTGTCGAGGCCGAAGCCTCCCCATTCCTGGCCGAGGCTCCGTTCCGCCTTGAAATGGCTCGCACAGTGAGCGCAAAGATGGACCTCCTGGCGCTCGCCGTTCACGGTCTGGGTGAAATGAAAGGTCGCAGGGCGCTCACCACAGTTGCTGCACAGCATGGCCTACCTCCTGGCATGCGCGGTGACTTGGCGTCACCGGCGATCTTAGATCCAGAGGGCCCGCTCGGGAATGGCAGGCTGCTCGCTCGAAAACAACCGTGGCCGCGTCTCCATGCGGAGTCGGGCCACGGTCTGAGCAGAATGGCTGGTTTTTTTGGGCCTAGGCCTGGACGGCGATCTCGGGGACGTCCTTCTTGGGTCCCTGGACCTCGAAGACGGCGACCGGCAGCTCCTTGCCCTTCACCTTGATGGGCTCAAGGACCCGGTAATCGAAGGCATCACGCGTGCACTCGTAGGTCTCCGAGGCGACCAGGATGCCGCCCACCGGCGCGTTGGCCTCCATGCGCTGGGCCAGGTTGACCGTATCGCCCATGACCGTGTAATCGCGCTTCTGAGCGCCGCCCACCTCGCCGGCCACGACCATGCCGGTGTTGAGGCCGCAGCGGATCTGCAGGCGCACGCCGATGCGCGGCTCGAGGGCATCGGCGAACTCGCGGGCGGCAGCCAACATCGCCCAGGCGGCACTGACCGCGCGCTTGGGATCGTCCGGACGCACGACGGGCACGCCAAAGAGGGACATGACGACGCTATCGCCGATGTACTTGTCGACGACCCCGCCGTAGCGATAGATGGGCTCGGTGAGGACGGCGAAGAACTGGTTGCAGATGTCGCTGATCTCTTCGGGATCCAGGCGCTCGGTCATGGAGGCCAGGCCGATGAGCTCGGTGAACATGACCGTCACGACGCGGCGATCGCCCAGCTCGCTGGTCCCACGCCGCTCGACGATGGCTTCCTGAGGAACGGTGGCTGTCGCCTCGACCGGTGCCCCGCACTGGATGCAGAAGCGAGCCTGGGGCAAGAGTGGCGTCTGGCAGGCGGAACAGGCATCGGGGGCCCGCCGAGTGCCGCATTCGCGGCAGAACTTGTC
>DATNQJ010000120.1:0-2327 GCA_036704085.1 Stenomitos sp. | reverse complement strand
CCTTCGAGTCCTTGATCCACTGCTCGGCGACGTCCGCCACCTGGAAGGCGCTCATCTCCGGTTGCAGATCATAGGTCGCGACCTTGGGGCTCGGCACCAGCACCCGCTCCTCGCCGGCGTAGGGCTTCTCGACCCCGCCGTTGAAGAAGAAGGTGACGTGCGCGTACTTCTCGGTCTCGGCCGTGCGCAGCTGGCGCACGCCGGCATCCGCCAGCACCGGGGACAGGATCCGGTCGAGCGACTGGGGCGCGAAGGCCAGGGGCAGACCGAAGGTCGCATCGTACTGCGTCATGCAGACGAAGTGGACGTCGGGCTTGTTGGGACGCTCGAACTCGGTGAAGGCCGGGTCGATGATCGTCCGGGTGATCTCGCGGGCCCGATCGGGCCGGAAGTTGAAGAAGATGACCGAGTCGCCCGAGCGGATCCGTCCCTCGTCGGCGACGATGATGGGCTTGATGAACTCGTCGGTCTCGCCGCGCGAGTAGGCGGCGGCCATGGCCTCGGCCCCCGAGGCCGCATGGTGCTCGGCGATGCCGTCGACCATGGCGCGGTAGGCCAGCTCCACGCGGTCCCAGCGCTTGTCGCGGTCCATGGCATAGTAGCGGCCGACGATGGTGGCGAGCTTGGCGCCGCTCATGGCGGCCAGACGCTGATCGAGCTCGTACAGGAAGCGACCACCCGAGGTGGGGGGCGTGTCGCGGCCGTCGGTAAAGGCGTGGATGAAGACGTTCGGGGTCACCTGGCGGCTCGCCAGCTCCAGGAGGGCGTAGAGATGGTCGAGCGAGCTGTGCACGCCGCCATCCGACACCAGGCCGATGAGGTGGACCCGGCCGCCCTTGCGGTTGGCCGACTGCATGGCCTCGATGAGCACCGGGTTCTCGTAGAAGTCCCCGTCGTAGATGGACTTGTTGATGCGCACCAGGTCCTGGTAGACCACGCGGCCGGCACCCATGTTGGTGTGGCCGACCTCCGAGTTGCCCATCTGGCCGGGGGGCAGGCCGACCGACTCGCCCGAGGTCGGGATGGCCACGCTGGGATAGGTCGCCAGGAAGCGGTCCCAGTGGGGCTTCTTCGCCATGGCGATCGCGTTGCCTTCCGGCTTGGGGTTGATGCCCCAGCCGTCCAATACGATGAGTGCGAGCGGTCCGTTTTTCATGAATTCACCCTAACGTGCGCCAGCGCCCGTTTTCAAGCTGCGGGCGGGCCTAAAGTCGTGACGGATAAAGGAGGACCCCCCCTGGCCCCCCTCTGTGAAAGGGGGACGTCGCCGTAGAGACGACAGCCAGGGAGGGTCTGACCATGGGGTTAGCGAGCGGCGGCCGAGCGGAAGTTGACGATCGCCCCGAAGCTCTTGGGGTCGAGGCTCGCGCCGCCGACCAGGGCCCCGTCGATGTGCGGCTGGGCCATCTGCTCGGCGATGGTGTCGGGCTTGACCGAGCCACCATACAGGATCCGGACGGCGTCCGCCGCCTCGGCGCCCGCCATCTTGCCCACCGTCTCGCGGATGATGCCCGCGACCCGGTTGGCCTCGTCCGGCGCGCAGGTCTTGCCGGTGCCGATGGCCCAGACGGGCTCATAGGCGAACAGGCACTGCGGCACCAGCTCGGGGGCGATGTTCAGGAGCGCCCGCTGGGTCTGGACGATGATCACGTTGTCCGTCAGCTGGACCTCGCGATCCTCGAGGGTCTCGCCCACGCAGATGATGGGGACGAGCTGCCACTGGAGGGCGGCCTGCACCTTGCGGTTGACCGTTCCGTCCGTCTCGTGGAAGTACTGGCGCCGCTCCGAGTGACCGATGATCACGTAGCTGGCACCCGCATCCTTGAGCATCACGGGCGAGATCTCGCCCGTGTAGGCGCCCTCGTCGAGCCAGTGCATGTTCTGGGCGCCGATCTGGATCGCGGTGGATCCGAGCTCCTCGCGCAGGACGTGCAGGGCCGTGAAGGGCGGGCAGATCACCACCGTGGGATCGGTGGTGGCCGTGACCTCCGACGAGAGCGCGCGGGCGAACTCGCGCGCCTCCTCGGTGGTCTTGAACATCTTCCAGTTACCGGCGATTACCGGCTTGCGCTTGCTCATGCTTTCTCACTCAGGGCCGCGACGCCGGGGAGTTCGAGCCCTTCGAGGAACTCGAGCGAGGCGCCGCCGCCGGTCGAAACGTGGGTGAACCTGTCGGCGAGGCCCATCTGCTCGATGGCCGCCACCGAGTCGCCGCCGCCCACGATGGTGGTGGCCCCCTTCGCGGTCAGCTCGGCCGCGAACTGGGCCACCGCGCGGGTGCCCTCGGCGAAGGCCGGGTTCTCGAACACCCCCATGGGGCCGTTCCA
>DATNQJ010000119.1:0-2856 GCA_036704085.1 Stenomitos sp. | reverse complement strand
AAGCGCTGGGCCATGCGCCGCATGTAGACCGGCCGGATGGCCTCGTCCACGAACTGGAAGTGCTTCACGCCGTAGCGATCGCGCAAGTGCTTCATCTCGGCGACCAGGCGGTCGATGGACTTCTGGTCCACCCGGATGCCGAAGTCCGTGTCGCAGAAGGTGCACTGGCCCCAGTAACAGCCCTTGCTCGCCTGGATGGTCAGGACCAGCTCGGGCGTCAGGTACTTGTCGAGCGGCAGGCCCTCCAGGTCCTGGATGCCGATGTCGTTCATCTGCGGCGCCTGGGCCTCGGGCGTCACGTGGACCGTCTCTCCGTCCTCCGAGAGGTAGAGGAGGTTCGGCACCTCGTCGAGCGATCGCCCCTCATGCAAGGCCCGGGCCATCAGGGCGACCTGCTGCTCGCCTTCACCGCAAGCGAGGCTGTGCGCGAAGGTCCGGAAGAACTCCGGCCGTTCGGCCAGCACGTCCTTGACCCGCGCGAAGAAGTTGCCGCCGATCCCCACGTGGCACCCCTCGGGAGCCGCGGACTTGAGGAGGTAGGCCAGGGTCAGGCCCGGCACCACCTGGGAGAAGGCGTTGATGGAGATGCCGATGTAGTCCGCCCCTTCGGCCAGCAGGCTCTCGACCTGCGACTCGAAGAATTCGTAGTAGAGGTTGTGCTTCTTGTTGGTCGCATGCTCGATGAGGCTCTGAACGTTGAGCCGGCAATCGGGCTGTTCGAAGTAGTTGAAGGAGAGGTAGGCCGGCACGAAGGGCAACGAGACGAGCTCCAGCGCCCAGTCGATGGTCCGGAAGGCATCGACCAAAAGGTCCGGGTTGTAGAACCGGCGCGGGTCCTTCAGGGTCTCCTTGGCATCCAGGATGACGCGCGGCAACTCGTCGAGCAGCTCCTCCTTCTCTTCGAGGTAGTTCTTGATGGCGCCATAGCGCACGGCATCCATGCGCGCGTCGTACGAGTCGTCGCCGCTCAGCATCCGGAGCGTGCTGACGTGCCCCAGGTACTGGTGCGCCAGGCGAACCTTGCTCGCGGTCATGCGCAGGTACTCGGGGCTCAGGACCGTGTCGTAGAACTCGACGTTGAGGTCCCGGACCGCGACCTGAATCCCCTGGTGGCGCAGGTGCCCCATGATGGCCCGCAAGGAATAGTGCGGGTTCTGGGGGGACCACTGGGGGGCGAAGACCAACAACACCTTGGGAGGCCGGGTGTCCCCGGCCTCCGCACGCAAGGTCTCGCTCATGACGTCCGGCCCAACTTGGCCTTGGCCGCGTTGATGAAGTCGTTGAGCTCCACGACGAGCGGCAGCATCTCCTCGTGCCGCAGGCGCTGGATCTCCTGAATCATCTCCTCATGCTGCTGCTTGGCTTCCTCGACGTGCTCGCGGTTGCCGTAGATCTTCAGCGTGAGGAGCCGCTCCTGGAGCTCGTACTCGCGAGACACCAGCTGATTGAGGCGCCCCACGCGCTCGGCGACTTCCTGCTTGGTCAAGAGCTGATCCATGGTCTCCTACCCGTTGGCGGCCGCTGGCTGCTTGGGCGCGATCGTTTCCGGATCGATCCCGTTGTCGCGCAGCGTCTTCTCGAACTCCAGGTCCTTGGGGTCGATCATCCCCGACCCGTTGGTGTCGGAGATGAGCGCATGCCCGGTGGCCTTGTTCACCAGCGTCTGCTGGCCGTCGATGTTCTTGAGGTCGCAGTCGATGCCGAAGCCCTGCTTGAGCTCCTTCTGCAGCTCCTCGACGGGGATCGGCTTGTCCTGCTTCTTGAGCAGCGCGTACATGGACGCGAGCTCGCTGAGGTGCATGGTGAACTGGCGATCGCCGCCCTTCACCGTCACCAGCTTGTCGTTCTGGATCCGGGCCTCGCCGACCATGGCGCCCTTGGTGGGCGTCGCGGGGCCCGTGGGCGCGGGGGCGGGACCGGCCTCCGCCGGACGGTTCATCTCCTTGACGTTCTTCGCGAGCTCATCGGCCCAGTAGGTCGCCCAGTAGGCCACGTTGCTCATCATGGACATCATGTCGCCCGGCTTGGGGATGCTCGCCGGATCGATGCCGGCGGCCTTCAGCGCGTTGCCGAAGTCCAGGTCGTTCATGTCCAGCGAGCCGTTGCCGTTGGTGTCCGAGATCATCGCGTGGCCGTTGGCCGTGTTGACCAGCGTCCCGTTCTTGATCTCGGTGTCGATGCCGTAGTAGGCCTTGAGCTTCTTCTGCATCTCCTCGAGGGACATGGTGCCGCCGTCCTCCTTGAGGATGGCGTACATGGCCGCAAGCTCCGAGGGGTACATCTTGAACTTCTTGTCGGCGCCCATGCCGCTGCCGGCCACCTCGATGACCTGCTCGAGCTCGGGCGGGGCCGGCGGCTCGGAGTAGGATACCTGCTCGGGAGGCTTGGTCTCCTGGGTGGGCTCGGTCCTCGGCGGCGTGGGCTCGAGATCCTTGGGAGGATCCACCGGCTTGATGTCCTCCGAGAACTCCTGGCGAATCTGCTCGGGCGGACGGATGGGGGGTGCCGTGTCCTTGGTGACGTCCTGCGCCTGGAAGAGCTCCATCCCGGACGATTCGCCGGAGCCTCCCACTTGAGAGGTATCGCCCGCCGCAGCAGGGCCCGTGGATGCCGAGGAGGCGCTACCAGCGGTCGAGGTCTCGGAGGTCGCTCCGGCCCCGTTGGCCCCGTTCGGTTTCGGAAGGATCGGTTGTGTGGAGGTTCCTATTCCGCCCATGCCCATCGCGCATTCCTCCTATCGAGCAGTGAGAGCGTTCGCTACTGGCTTCATACCTCGGTCGTTTTGACTCCCAACCTCCCTAATTCAGGGAAAACTTCCGAATTTTAGGCCAGTGAGCGACTTAGCGGGCGATTTAT
>DATNQJ010000118.1:0-3462 GCA_036704085.1 Stenomitos sp. | reverse complement strand
GCTCGCCGTCCACGACCATGCGCATTCCGCAAGCCATCCGGTTGCTGGTAAAGGCCGTCGTCCACAAGTACTTCGAGACGGTCCGCCCGACCCGCCAGGCAGTCTTCAAGCGCGACAAGCACATGTGCCAGTACTGTGGCTCGCGCGGTGAGCTCACGCTCGACCACATCCACCCGCGCTCGCGCGGCGGCGAGGACACCTGGGAGAACCTGGTCACGGCCTGCCAGAAGTGCAACAACCGCAAGGGCGATCGGCGTCCCGACGAGGCCGGAATGGTCCTCAACTGCGTCCCGAGAGCCCCCCGCATGGTCGAAATCGCCTCGGAGCTCTGGTCCAAGCTGATGGGGTGGTAACTTAAAAGGCCGGTCGTATGACCGGCCTTTTCCGTTCGCGCCTTACGCCTCTTCGGCGAGCCAGGCCGCCACGTCCATGGCGTGGTAGGTGAGGATGAGATCCGCCCCCGCCCGCTTGAAGCCGACCATGGTCTCCATGACCACGCGCTTCTCGTCGATCCAGCCCGCGCGTGCGGCGGCCTTGACCATGGCGTATTCGCCCGAGACGTTGTAGCACGCGACCGGACGGTCCGTGGCCTGCTTCACCCGGTAGATGACGTCCATGTAGGCCAGGGCCGGCTTGACCATCACGATGTCCGCGCCCTCGGCCACGTCGAGCGCGAGCTCCTTCATGGCCTCCCGGGCGTTGGCGGGGTCCATCTGGTAGCTGCGGCGATCGCCGAAGGTCGGCGTCGAGTCCGCGGCCTCCCGGAAGGGCCCGTAGTAGCCCGAGGCATACTTGACCGAGTAGGCCATGACGGGCACCTGATCGTAGCCCGCGGCATCCAGGGCCTGGCGAATGGCACCCACGCGGCCGTCCATCATGTCCGACGGGGCCACCATGTCGGCCCCCGCCTCGGCGTGGCTCACGGCGGTCCGGGTCAACAGCTCGAGGGTCGGGTCATTCAGTAAGTGCTCGCCCTCGATGATCCCGCAGTGACCGTGCGAGGTGTACTCGCACATGCATACGTCCGTGATGACCATCAGGTCGGGCACCTCCGCCTTGATGGCGCGGATGGCCTCCTGCACGATGCCGTTGTGGTCCCAGGCGCCCGAGCCCACCTCGTCCTTCTCGGGAGGCAGGCCGAACAGGATCACGCCGCCGAGGCCCGCCTCGTAGGCGCGCCGGGCGTCCTTGACCAGCTCATCCACCGAGGTGTTGAACACGCCCGGCATGGAGGAGACCTCCTTGCGCACGCCGGTGCCCGGCATGGCGAAGAGCGGCAGGATCAAATCCGACGGCCGCACGTGGTGCTCGCGCACCATGCGGCGGATGGCCTCGGTGCGCCGCAGGCGGCGGGGCCGGTGGGTCAGGGGAACGGTTTCAGTCGGGTTCAAAGTCTTCATAGGGCGTAGTCTACTCGACGGTCACGGACTTGGCGAGGTTGCGGGGCTGGTCCACGTCGCAGCCCCGCAGGCGGGCGATGTGGTAGGCCAAGAGCTGGAGGGGCACCACGTTGAGGATGGGCGAGAGGTGCTCACGCACGGCCGGCACGTAGATCACACGGTCCACGTGCTCGGTGATGGCGACGTCGCCCTCGGTGGCGATCGCAATCACCAGCCCGTTGCGCGCCTTGACCTCCTGCAGGTTGCTCACGACCTTGTCGTAGGTCGCCCCGGCCGTCGCGATGGCGACGGTCGGCATGTGCTCGTCGATGAGGGCGATGGGGCCGTGCTTCATCTCGCCCGCGGCGTAGGCCTCGGCGTGGATGTAGCTGATCTCCTTGAGCTTGAGGGCGCCCTCCATGGCCGTCGGGAAGTTGACGCCGCGGCCGAGGAAGAGGAAGTCGCGGCAGGCCGCGAAGGACTGGGCGACGTCCTGGATGGCGTTCGTGTTCTCGAGCATCTGGCTCAGGAGCTTGGGAAGCCCCTTGAGGTCCTTGAGGATCTCGCCCACCTGGACGTTGGTCAGCTTGCCGCGGCTCTGGCCCAGGTGCAGGGCCAGGAGCGTGAAGGCCGCCACCATGGCGGTGTATGCCTTGGTCGAGGCGACGCCGATCTCGGGCCCCGCGTGGATGTAGAGGTTGCCGTCCACCTCGCGGGCGATGCTCGAGCCCTTGACGTTGATGATGCCGAGGGTCGTCGCCCCGCGGCGCTTGGCCTCGCGCAGGGCCGCCAGGGTATCGGCGGTCTCGCCCGACTGGCTCACCACGATGACGAGCGTCTTGTCGTCGATGACCGGGTTGCGATAGCGGAACTCGGAGGCGAAGTCCGCCTCGACCGGCAGGCGCGCGTACTCCTCGATCAGGTACTTGCCGACGTAACCCGAGTAGAGGGCCGTGCCGCAGGCCACGATGACCACGCGCTCGAAGGCCTTGATCTGCTCGGCGGTGAGGCCGATCTCGTCCAGGTAGAGCTTGCCCTCGCGGTCGTCGAAGCGCCCGCCCAGGGTGTTGGTCAGGGTCGAGGGCTGCTCGTGGATCTCCTTGAGCATGAAGTGCTCGTAGCCGGCCTTCTCGGCGGCGACCAGGTTCCAGTCGATGCGGGTCACGTCCTTCTGCTTGGGACGCAGGTTGGGATCATAGACCGACACCCCCTCGCGGGTGATCACGACGAACTCGCCGTCCTCGAGGTAGACGATGTCGCGGGTGTGGCTGATGATCGCCGCCGCGTCCGACGCCAGGAAGTTCTCGCCCTCGCCGACGCCAGCGAGCAGGGGGGCGCCATGCTTGAGGCCCACGACCTTGCCGGGCTCATCCTGGTGCAGGATGGCCGTCGCGAAGGTGCCGACCAGGCGGTAGTAGGCCTTCTGGACCGCGTCCACCAGGTCGCCCTGGTAATAGGACTCGATCAGGTGCGCGATGACCTCGGTGTCGGTGTCGGACTGGAAGGTGTGGCCGGCCTCGAGGAGCTCGTTCTTGAGCTCCAGGTAGTTCTCGATGATGCCGTTGTGGACCACCACGAGCTTGCCGGTGCAGTCGGTGTGCGGATGAGCGTTGTACGTCGTGGGACGCCCATGGGTCGCCCAGCGGGTATGGCCGATGCCCATGGGGCCGGGGGCCGGCAGCTCGCGTAGCTGGGCCTCGAGATTGCGCAGCTTGCCGACCTCGCGCCGGAGGTGGAGCACGCCCTGGTTCACCACCGCGATGCCCGCCGAATCATAGCCGCGATACTCGAGGCGTTTGAGCCCCTCCAACAAGACGTCCGTCGCCTCTTGGTGTCCGACGTAGCCGACGATACCGCACATATGCTATCGATCCATCCTTGTGGAAAGCGGGAAGGGCCATGAAAAAAAGGCTAGGGGCCCCGCGGATCTCCACCCAGCCGACCCCAAAATTTTACACGCTCACCCCCCTCTCGGCAACGCCGAGGCCCTGAAGACGTCATCCTGCGGGGATCCACGGATTTTCCATAACCTCGCCTTAAGCGTCTTTACTTTCCCTTAATTTTTGGATAATATGGCTTTCAC
>DATNQJ010000117.1:0-2824 GCA_036704085.1 Stenomitos sp. | reverse complement strand
CGCGGCCCATGCCGGTGCCCATCTGCATGGCCGGGTCGATGTCCTCGGCCGCGGAGACGCCTTCCTGGAGGATGAGGGCCGCCTCGTTGATCATGGGCAGCACGAAGCGCTCGGGGTCGAAGGGCAGCTTGGCCTTGCCATGCTTGGCGATGAGCTCCTCGATCTTCTTGGGAACGGGGTTCTCGGCCTCATCGTTGTACGAGTAGAAGCCGGCCCCCTTCTTCTGGCCCCAGCGGCCCTCGGCCGCCATCCAGTCGAGCAGCTCGGTGGGCTGGAAGCGCTCGCCGAAGGCCGCATTCAGGGTGTGCACGACCTCGTTGCAGACCTCGACGCCCAGCATGTCCGCGAGGACGAAGGGCCCCATCGGGAAGCCCTGGCTGGGGACGAGCATGTCGATCTGCTCGGCCGTGGCCGCGCCCTCCTGGAGGGCGGTGACGGCCTCGTTGAAGCTCGCGAGCAAGAGGCGGTTGACCAGGAAGCCCGCGCGGTCCTTCACGAGCACCGGGTGCTTGCGGACGTCCTTGCAGAAGGCCAACAGCGTCGCCACGGTCTCGGGGCTCGAGGTGTCGGCCTCGATGACCTCGACGAGCTTCATGACCGGCGCCGGGTTGAAGAAGTGCAGGCCGCCGACCTTGTCGGGACGACCGGTCACGTTGGCCAGCTCCGTGACGGAGAGGGCCGAGGTGTTGGAGGCCAGGATCGCGTGCTTGGGCGTGACCTGGTCGAGCTCCTTGAAGACGGCCTTCTTGACGTCCATGCGCTCGGTGACCGCCTCGATCACGAGGTCCACGTCATCGAAGCCGTCCCAGGTGGTCGTGCCCGAGATGAGCACCATCTTCTGCTCCATCTCGGAGGCCGACATCTTGCCCTTCTTGACCCGACCCTCGTAGACCTTGCGGGCCGCCTTGAGGCCCTTGTCCACGGCCTCCTGGTTGATGTCCTTGATGATCACGGGCAGCCCCGCGTTGGACACGACCTGGGCGATGCCCCCACCCATGGCGCCGCCGCCGACGACGCCGACCTTGAAGATCGGCAGGGGCTTCGCGTTGAGGCCTGGCTTGTTTTGGGTTTCGACTGCCATTGACGAATCTCTCCTTATCGTCCGGGGGACACTAGGCGTTCGGATTCTCGAGGACCATGGCGATGCCCTGGCCGCCGCCGATGCACAGGGAGGCCACGCCGTACTTGGCGCCGCGGCGGTTGAGCTCCTTGGCGAGCGTCAGGGCGAGGCGGGCGCCCGAGGCGCCGACCGGGTGACCGAGGGCGATGGCGCCGCCGTTGGGGTTGAGCTTGTCCATGTCCAGCTCGAGCTTCTTGGCGCACGAGAGGACCTGGGCGGCGAAGGCCTCGTTGATCTCGATGACGTCCATCTGATCGAGGGTGAGGCCGGCCTTCTTGAGGGCCGCGGGAATGGCGAGCGCGGGTCCGAGGCCCATGCGCTCGGGCTCGAGGCCCACGTTGACGTAGGAGCGAACGACGGCCAGGGGCTTGTAGCCGAGCTCAGAGGCCTTGTCCGCACCCATCATGAGCAGGGCTGCCGCGCCGTCGTTGGTGCCACAGGCGTTGCCGGGGGTGACGCTGCCGCCCTTCTTGAAGATGGTCGGATACATGCCGAGCATCTGCAGGCTCAAGGCGGGGTTGGGGCCCTCGTCGGTCGAGACGGGCTCGGGCGGGACGTCCTTGCCGGCGGCCTTCTTGGGGACCTCGACGGTCATGATCTCGTCGGCGAAGACGCCCGAGCGCGCCGCGCGGAAGGCCTTCTTGTGCGAGTTGACGGCGTACTGGTCCTGCTCTTCGCGGGTGATGCCGAACTCCTCAGCGAGGTTCTCGGCGGTCTGGCCCATCAGCTGGCCGCAGACGGGGTCGGTGAGGCCCTCCCACATGGAATCGATCAGCTCCGAGTTGCGCATGCGCTTACCGAAGCGCATGTCGCGGCTGAGGAAGGGGTAGCTGCTCATGGACTCCATGCCGCCCGTCAGCACGATGTCGGCGTCGCCCAGCACGATCTCCTGGTAAGAGTTGATCATGGCCTGGAGCCCCGAGCCGCAGTTGCGCTGCACCGTGTAGGCGGTCTTGTCGAGGGGGATGCCCGCCCGCAGCGCGACCACGCGAGCCACGTTCGGAGCCTCGGATCCCTGGCCCACGTTCCCCATGATCACCTGATCGATCAGGTCCTTGGCCTGCGGGTTGCGCTTGAGGAGTTCCGCGACGACGATGCGACCCAACTCAGGGGCGTTGAGGTCCTTGAGGGCCCCGCCGAAGTTGCCGAAGGGAGTACGAATGCCATCTACCAGGACGACTTCTTTCATGGTCTACGGAACCCTTTCTTTCGGTGCGGCACTCGGCTGCGGGCCGGTGCCATCGGACGGCGCCCGATGCGCCGCTCCAAAGGTGATGACGAGGTTGTCCCCCATGACCTCGAGCGTCTCCCGGCCGAGCTCCTGATCGAAGCCCAGCAGGGAGGTGAGGTTGAGGGTGAAGCCGGTGGAAATGAGCTGCCAGGCCGCAACGTTCACGTCCAGGTCGGGAACGAACTGGCCGTTCGCCTTGCCCTGGATGATGATGCCCGAGAGGAACTCCGCGTAGGAGGCGAAGTTACGCCGGAGCGTCTCGCGGATCTCGGGGTCTTCGGCCTCGGAGAGGGCCTGGAACTGGAGCCTGAGGGCGTCGGGGCGCGCCAGCACGATCTCGTACTGGGCGAGGCCGATCCGGCGAAGCAGGGTCCATGGATCCGGGCTGTCGGAGGCGAGGCCCTGCCAGTGGCGCAGGGTGCTCTCGCCGACGCGGTCGAGGATGGTGAGGAAGAGCTGCTTCTTGCTGGCGA
>DATNQJ010000116.1:0-2137 GCA_036704085.1 Stenomitos sp. | reverse complement strand
GGCGGTCGCGCCGGCGCGCCTCGGCCCCTACCTGCGCGAGCTGCGCGCCTTGATGGACCGCTACGGCTACCACGGCGCCTTCTATGGCCACTTCGGCCAGGGCTGCCTGCATTGCCGCATCGACTTCGACATGGCCACCGCCGAGGGGATCCGGAGCTATCGCCGCTTCATGGAGGAGGCCGCCGACCTGGTGGTGCGCTACGGTGGGTCCTTCTCGGGAGAGCACGGGGACGGCCAGGCCCGGGCCGAGCTCCTCCCCCGGATGTTCAGCCCCGAAGTGATGCAAGCCTTCCGCGAGTTCAAGGCCATCTGGGACCCGGACGGCAAGATGAACCCCGGCAAGATGGTCGATCCGTACCCGCTGGATGCCCACCTGAGGCTGGGCACCCAATACGATCCGCCCCACCCCGAGACCCACTTCAAGTTCCCGGAGGAGCACGGCGACTTCGCCCATGCGGCCCTCCGCTGCGTGGGCGTGGGCAAGTGCCGGCGGATCGAGGGGGGCACCATGTGCCCGAGCTTCATGGTGACCCGCGAGGAGCGGGACTCGACCCGCGGCCGCGGCCATGCGCTCTTCGAGATGCTGCAAGGCGACGTCCTCAAGGGCGGCTGGCATGACGAGCACGTGATGGACGCGCTCCACCTCTGCCTCTCCTGCAAGGGTTGCAAGGCGGAGTGCCCCGTGAACGTGGACATGGCCACCTACAAGGCGGAGTTCCTCTCGCACTACTACGAAGGGCGCCTCAGGCCACGCGTGGCCTACGCACTGGGGTTCGTCCACCGGTGGGCACGCTGGGCTTCCCACATGCCGGGGCTGGCCAACTTCCTGACGCAGGCCCCCCTGACAGGGCCCCTCGCCAAGCGTCTCGGGGGCCTCACGCCCCACCGCGCGCTCCCCGCCTTCGCTCCGGAGACCTTCCAGGCATGGTTCAAGGCGCGGCCGGTCGTGAACCCCGAGGGGGCACGGGTCATCCTGTGGCCCGACACCTTCAACAACCACTTCACCCCCGAGATCGCGCGCGCCGGCGTCGAGGTGCTCGAAGCGGCCGGGTTCCGGGTCGTGGTGCCCATGCAGGCCCTCTGCTGCGGCAGGCCGCTGTATGATTTCGGCTTCCTCGATCAGGCCGAGCGCCAGTTGAAGCAGATCCTCGAGACCCTGCGGGCGGAGATCCGAGCCGGCACGCCGATCATCGGCCTCGAGCCCAGCTGCGTCGCGGTCTTTCGTGACGAGTTGACCAACCTCTTCCCCCATGACACGGACGCCCTACGGCTCAAGGAACAGACCTTCATGTTCAGCGAGTTCCTGGATCGAAAGGCGCCCGACTTCAAGCTGCCCACCCTGGCGGGGAAGGCGCTGGTACACGGGCACTGCCACCACAAGGCCGTGCTCGATTTCAAGGCCGAAGGCCGTGTGCTCGATCGACTCGGTATGGAGCACGAGGTCCTCGACTCGGGCTGCTGCGGCCTGGCGGGATCCTTCGGCTTCGAGCCCGACAAGTACGACGTCTCGGTGAAGGCTGGCGAGCGTGTCCTCTTTCCCGCCGTCCGAGCAGCGGATCCCGAGACGCTGGTGGTGACGGACGGCTTCAGCTGCCGCGAGCAGATAGCCCACGGCACCGAGCGCCGCGCCCGGCACCTTGCCGAGGCCATTCATGCCGGTCTACAGGCCGAAGGGCGGCTGGGTGCTCGGCCACCCGTTTCCCTCGAGCGCCCGCGCTCCCGACTGCCTGGAACGATCGGCGCCGGGCTCCTGATCGCGGCGGGGCTGGTCGTCTATCGCCTCGCGCAGCGCCGGGGAGGCTAGCTGAATGCGCCTTCCGGTCGACGTGCTCCACTGGATCCTGGCCCTCTCGCCCATCGTCCTCCTGTTCGTGCTGCTCACGGCCTTCCGGTGGAAGGGAGTCCAGGCGGGGCCGGCGGGATTGGTCGCGGCACTCGCGGTCGCCGTCTTCGCCTACCTCGCGCCCTGGCGAACGCTCGCGGTGGCATGCGGCGAGGGGCTATGGGACAGCCTCTTCATCCTCTACGTCATCTGGCCGTCGCTCCTGCTCTACCAGATCACCAAGCGGGCGGGCGGCTTCGAGGCCTTGCGCGCGGGGATCGCGCGCTTCAGCCAGAACCGACTCTTCCTCATCCT
>DATNQJ010000115.1:0-2040 GCA_036704085.1 Stenomitos sp. | reverse complement strand
AGCCTCCGCACTCGTAATAGCGGAATAGCCCGGCGATCTCGGGGCCGAGCACCCGCCGGATGTTCTCGACCGAGTTGGAGCTGACCATCGCGAGCTGGACGCCGCGCTCCGAGAGCTGCCGCAGGAGGGCGGGAATGCCCTCGAACAGGGCAATCTGGTGAATCTCGCGCGCCATCTGGCGCTTCATGTGCCGGGCGATGAAGGGCAGCTTCCAGAACGGGATCCCCAGATGCTGGATGAGCTGGCGGGCGTCGAAGCTCCGCAGCGACTCGATCTCGCTCTCGTCGATGCGGCGGAAGCGGTACTTTTCGGCCACCTGGTTGACGATGCCCACGAACCATGGAAACGAGTCCGCGATCGTGCCGTCGAAGTCGAAGATTAGCAGCTTGTAGCTCATCGGATGCGCTCCCATGGTTCTTGTCACGTTATCCCCTCCTTCGTCCGCATGGCGTTTTTCCGACAAGCCCCCATTATGCCAGACAAGAGCCCGGGCATGGCAACGGGCCCGAACTCTTGTCCGAAATCGGTTACTGGATGGTCAGGCGGTGGTTGGGCTCGGCGTACTCCACGAGCGGGGAGCGCTGGAGACGGGTGACGATGACGGTCGCCTCCTCACCCGTGAGGATGGTCATGACGTACACGTCGATGGTCGCGATCAGATCCTTGGGGCGCAGGCCGTACTCGGATCCGAAGGCCTCCACCGCCTGCTGATCGGGGCGCGTGCGGAATTTGATCAGGACCTCGGTCGGGGCCCGCAGGCTTTGCGTGCTCAGACGGCTCGTCGCCGCGACCGGAGCCGTGGGGTGGGCGATCGCGCAGCCACCGAGCGCGAGCACGGTGGTCAACACGGCGAATCCTCTCATGCATGGGGTCATCGTTCGTCCCTCATCGCTGCCATGAACAGCCTCAGAATCGTGTCCAACGCTCGCCAGCCCGCGCCATGCCTGGGCTGTTCGAAGCACGCGGTGCAGTATACACACCATGTTAAGCGTTGTTAAGCGGCAGGGAGGGTCGCGTCTTCCGGATCAGGGCCCGACGTCGGGCGTCCGAGAGCGAGGCCGGGCCAATACTCGGGACTGGGAACGTCCCAGGTAGACGAACACCTCCGGGCTGACCCGGAGGTGTTCAGGGGGTTCACGCGATGACTGGGTCGCCACTGGGGGCCGGGGTTTGGCGCAGGAACTTCTCCTGCTCCTGGACGACCGCCTGGCGAAGGTTCTTCACGCCGACCTGTTGCTCCAGGGCCTCGAGATCGAGCCTGGCGTTGCCCCGGGCATCGTACTGCTCGTCGACGGTGCCGAGGAAGCGGGTATCGGCCTGACCGTGCGAGACGATGGCGGCCACCTGGTTGCCGGTCTGGAAGGCGTCGAACTCCACGTTGAGGTGGGCGTAGTCCTGGTACTCCAGGCCCTTCTCGTTGATGCGCATCGACTGGGCGAAGCCCGAGACGACGGTGGACTCCGGGGTGCCCTGCTTGGGCGGCTGGGCCTTGGCCTGCTGGATCATGGCGAACTGGTGGGCGTGCTCCATCTCGTGCACGATGGTGACGAAGGGGGCCCACTTGCCGGCCTTGGCCATGGCCTCGGGGTAAACGGTGACGCTGTTGTTGCTGGGGGCGAAGTAGCCGAGCGTGCCGTTGCTCGGGATGCCGGGCTTGGTGTCGAAGGCGGGCGGCGTGAACCCCATCACCCGACCCTGGAGGTCGGCGACGCGGCGCAGGGTCGCAAGCTGGGTGGCGCTGTCGAGGGTCTCCCAGCGGTTCAGGTTGGCCATCACGTCCGAGTCGTGGAGGATGGCATCGGCGAGCCGGCGGCGCTGGGGCTCGAGGGTCGCTTGGACGGCCTCGCGGAAGGCATCCTCTTCGGGAGTGAGCGCGAAGGCATCGGGGTGCTTGACCTCGGGGTCGCGTGAGAAGAGGCGGCGAACCGTGCCGCCGAGGCTCATGCGATCGACGCCCAGGGATGGGGACGCCGCGTTGGTGGCAGGCAGGAACGAGAGGGGGGAGAACCCGGTATGGGCGGGCGCTTGGCGACCGGCGCT
>DATNQJ010000114.1:0-12074 GCA_036704085.1 Stenomitos sp. | reverse complement strand
GAGCAGCTCGACGTCGAAGACCAGCGTCGAGTTGGGCGGAATCGGGCCCGCGCCCGCCGCACCGTAGCCGAGCTCGGGCGGGATGGTCAGCTTGCGCTTGCCGCCGACCTTCATGCCGGCCACACCCTCGTCCCAGCCCTTGATGACCTGGCCCTGGCCGAGCGCGAACTCGAAGGGCTGGCCACGATCGACCGAGCTGTCGAACTTGGTGCCGTCGGTCAGCCGGCCGGTGTAGTGCACCGAGACCGTCTTGCCGGGCACCGCCTCGGCACCCGTGCCGACCTTCACATCCTCGTACTTGAGGCCGTCCGGCATGGTGACGACCTTGCCGGACTCCGCGCTGCTCACCGAGCCGGTGGCCGATTCGGTGGCCGTCGTCGACTCCGTGGCGGCCGTCTCGCCACCGGTGGTGGTCGCGGGCTGTTCCTTCTTCTCGCAGGCCGTGAGGCTCAGGGCGGCCACGACCAGGCCAAGGGCCAAGTAGTTGGTCTTCATGCGGCCTCCCTTACTTCACGCCCAACAGCTCCACCTCGAAGACGAGGGTGGAGTTGGGGGGGATGACGCCCGGCACGCCACGGGTGCCGTAGGCGAGGTTCGCCGGGATGTAGAGCTTGCGCTTCTCGCCGACCTTCATGCCGGCTACGCCCTCGTCCCAGCCCTTGATGACCTGGCCGCGCCCGAGCACGAACTCGAAGGGTTGGCCGCGATCGCGCGAGCTGTCGAACTTGCTGCCGTCCTCGAGCCAGCCCGTGTAGTGGACCGAGACGACCTTGCCGGCCGTCGCCGTCTCGCCGGTGCCCGGCTGGATCACGTCATACTTGAGGCCCGACGCGGTGGTCACGGCGTTGGCCGACGGTTGGAACTCCATCTTATCCCCTCCTCGGCAGCCCACCAGGCCGAAGGCTGCGATCATTGCGACAATTAGGACTGCGTGTTTCACCATTGGTTCGTCCTTTCCCTGGATCTTGCCTGAAGCGCTTCAGTATAATCGATGCAGGGCCAAGTCCGCGAGATCGGAAACCAGGCGCCCGTTCCCATGAGGAGTGCCACGTCGTGATCACCCAGCAACAGCGCGTTCACAACTTCTACGCGGGTCCCGCCACCATGCCCCTGGAGGCCCTGACGCGGGCTCAGGCCGAGCTGCTCGACTTCGAGGGGACGGGGATGTCGGTCATGGAGATCAGCCACCGCTCCAAGGAGTACCTGGCCCTCCACGAGGAGGCCAAGGCGCTCGTGCGCGAGCTGATGCGTCTGCCCTCCAACTACCATGTCCTCTTCCTGCAGGGCGGCGCGAGCCTGCAGTTCGGCATGGTCCCCATGAACCTCCTGGGCGGCGATCGCTCGGCCGACTACCTCGTCACGGGCGACTGGGCCAAAAAGGCGCTCAAGGAGGCCAAGCTCTTCGGCAAGACCCACGTGGCCTACTCCTCCGAGGGGAGCCACTTCGACCGGGTGCCCCAGGCCGACGGCGAGCTGTCCCTCACGCCGGGCGCCACCTACGTGCACCTCACGAGCAACAACACCATCTTCGGCACCCAGTTCCACCGCTTCCCGGACACCCGGGGCGTGCCTCTGGTCGCCGACATGTCGAGCGATATCATGTGGCGGCCCTTCGACGTGACGCCCTTCGGCCTCATCTACGCCGGCGCCCAGAAGAACCTCGGGCCCTCGGGCGTGGTGCTCGTCATCATCCGCGACGACCTGCTCGCTCAGTGCAACGAGGGGCTCACGACCATGCTGAGCTACCCCACCCACGTCAAGAACGACTCGCTCTACAACACGCCGCCGACCTTCGGCGTCTACATGCTGCGCAACGTCCTCGCCTGGCTCAAGGGCATCGGCGGCCTCGAGGAGGCCGAGCGGCGCAACCAGGCCAAGGCCAAGCTCCTCTACGACGTGATCGACGCCCATCCCGGCCTCTACCAGGGCCATGCCCAGCCCGACTCGCGCTCGACCATGAACGTGACCTGGCGCCTGTCGAGCGAAGACCTGGAAAAGGCCTTCCTGAAGGGCGCCGAGGAGCGCGACCTGGTGGGCCTCAAGGGCCATCGCTCGGTGGGCGGCTGCCGGGCCTCGATCTACAACGCCATGTCCCTGGAGAGCGTTCAGCTGCTCGCCGACTACATGGTTGACTTCGCCCGGCAGAACGCGTGATGAGAGAGCTTGAAGGCCGCAAGGCCCCCACCAACCGACTTCCCGACGGCGCGAAGAAGCGCCTGCTCCTGCTCCAGACGGGCGGCACCCTCGGCATGACGCACCGGACCGTCGAAGGGTCCCTGCGTCCGCCCGAGGTAGCCGACGAGTTGCTCTCGAGCCTGCCCGAGGCGCGCTCGATCGCGGACATCGAGACGCGCTCGCTCTTCAACCTCGACAGCTCGAACGTGGGCATCCCCCAGTGGCAGGCGATCGCGGACACCATCGAGCAGGAGATGGACGCCTACGACGGCTTCGTGGTCATCCATGGCACCGACACCATGGTCTACACCGCCTCGGCGCTCTCCTTCATGCTCTCCAACCTGCCCAAGCCCGTCATCCTGACGGGCGCACAGCGCCCCATCTCCGAGATCCGTACCGACGCCCGCCACAACCTCATCTCGGCCCTGGAGCTGGCGACCAAGGACGTGCCCGAGGTGGGCCTGTTCTTCAACCATCGCCTCTTGCGGGGCAACCGGGCGAAGAAGGTGAGCATCCACGAGTTCGACGCCTTCGCCTCGCCCAACTTCCCGCCGCTCGCCGAGGTCGGCCTGACGATCCAGGTGAACGCGGAGGCCGTGCGGCGCCCCTCGGGCCTCTTCCGGCTGCACCGGGAGTTCAGCGATCGCGTGCTCGCCATCCGGGTCTCGCCCGGGATGGCGCCCGAGTTGCTGATGCCCCTCGCCGACGGTCCGGCCGAGGCCATCGTCCTCGAGGCCTTCGGTGCCGGCAACGTGCCCACCGGGGATCACAGCCTGATCCCCTTCATCGAGCGGGCGACCGCCAACGGCAAGGTCGTGGCGATCTGTAGCCAGGCCTTCTCGGGCGCGGTCAACCTCGGCCTTTACGAGTGCGGAGCGATCGCCCAGAAGGCCGGAGCCGTCTCGTGCGGCGACATGACCGTCGAGGCCGCGACCGTGAAGCTGATGTTCCTCTTGGGACAGCTGGGCAACCCACAGCGAGCCGCCCGCCACCTCCTTCTCCCCCTGGCGGGCGAAGTGTCCGTCTGAACGCCAACTCACCCATCCCGCATCGCGCCTGATCCAGACGGGTCAGGCGCAATGCGCTTGTCTGGGAGCGTTTCGGCGGTTCGCTCGTAGGGCGTTCAAACGTTTGGAAATCCCGACAAAACTTAATTTCAAGTCGCTGCAGATTGCGGAGAAATACGGACCAAAGGCTTGCCCGGCTACCGGAAACTAAAGTTCGGCCGCTTTCAAGACCGTGAGGGTGCAAGATGCCTGCCAACGCCGACGATACCTCGCTCGAATCCTGGCTGACCGCCCAGCAAGAAGCCTGGCCGGATGGCGTCCTGATGCTGAGCGCCGCGCCGGAACACCGGATTCTCCGCTACAACCGCCACTTCCAGGAACTGTGGGCCCTGTCCGAGGAGGCCCTGCGAGACGACCAGCGTCTGGTCGTCGAAATCCTGAGCCAGGTGGCGGACCCGTCCGAGGTCGAGCGACACTTCAGGGCCGCCAAGAAGCAACCGGCCGAGCCCCATCGCTTTCGCATCGTGCACGAGGACGGCCGGAGCTTCGACGTGCGGATCCAACCGGTGGTCAGCTCGAGCGGGGAGCTGTTCGCCCGTCTGTTCATCTTCCGCGACATCTCCAACCACCTGCTGGCGGCCCGGGAGCTTCACGAGAGCGAGGAGCGCTATCGCCTCCTGGTCGAGCATTCCCCCGACATGGTCGCCGTCCACGTTAGGGGCCGCTTCGTGTTCCTCAACGCCGCCGGCGCGCGCATGCTGGGCGCCGCGACTCCCGAGGAGCTTTACGGAAGAAGGGTCCTGGACTTCGTCCATCCGGATTACGTTCCCCAGGTCGAAGCGCGCGTCCGGGACATGACGGACCGAGCCCAGCTCGCCCCGTTGCTCGAGGAGAGGTTCGTGGCCCTCGACGGCTCGCAGATCGACGTCGAGGTCATCGGGGTCCCCATCACCTTCGAGGGCATGCCCGGCGTCCAGGTCATCGCGCGCAACATCTCCAAGCGCAAGCGGGCCGAGGCCCTCGTTCGCCATATGGCGACCGAGGACTCGCTCACCGGACTGCCGAATCGCCACCTCTTCCACGAACGGCTGCACCATGCCCTCTCCCAGGCTCATCACCGCAGCCGGTGCCTGGCCATCCTCTTCCTGGACCTGGACCGGTTCAAGAACATCAACGACACGCTCGGCCATGAGATCGGGGATCGGCTCCTGCAACTCATCGCCGAGCGCCTGCAAGGTTGCCTCAAGTCCGGGGACTTCTGCGCCCGGATCGGAGGAGACGAATTCTCGATCATCCTCCCCCATATCCAGGACTCCCAGGAGGCTGCGGCCGTGGCGCATCGGATCCAGCAGGCCCTCGCCGAGCCGTTCACGGTCCCGGGTCACGAGCTCTACGTCACGGCCTCCATCGGCATCACCCAATACCCGGCCGATGGCGAGGAGCCCTCGCACCTGATCAAGAACGCCGACACCGCCATGTACCGGGCCAAGGCGGAGCGCAACACCTACCGGATCTACTCGCCGACCATGAACGAGACGGCCCTGGAGCGCCTCTCGCTCGAAAGCTTGCTGCACAAGGCCATCGAGCGGGACGAGTTCATCATCCACTACCAGCCCCAGGTCGATCTGCACAGCGGCTCGATCGTGGGGGCGGAAGCCTTGATCCGCTGGCATCAGCCGGAGCTGGGTCTGATCTCGCCCGCCAAGTTCATTCCGCTCGCCGAAGAGACGGGCCTCATCATGCCCATCACCGATCTGGTGCTCCGGAAGGCGTGCCACCAGGTCAAGGAGTGGCACCGGGCCGGCACGCCCGTGCGGCGCATGGCCGTGAACCTCTCGGGCCTCTACTTCAAGCAGCGCGAGGTGACGCAGGCCATCGCCGACGTGCTGGCCGAGTACGATCTGCCGGCGAGTTGCCTCGAGCTGGAGCTGACCGAGAGCATCTTCATGGAGGATCGCGACACGACGCTCACGACGTTGCGGACCTTGCGCGCCATGGGCGTGCGCGTCTCGATCGACGACTTCGGGACCGGCTACAGCTCCCTGAGCTATCTGCAGCGCTTCCCCATCGGGATGCTCAAGATCGACCAGAGCTTCGTCCGCGAGATCTCCTCGGCCAGCGACGACGCCGCCATCGTGCAGACCATCATCCTCCTGGCGCACAGCCTCGGGATGCGGGTCATCGCCGAGGGGGTCGAGACCGAGGAGCAGCGCGCGTTTCTGACGGCCCTGGGCTGCGACGAGATCCAGGGGTACCTCATCAGCCGTCCGGTGTCCGCCGAACACTTCCAGCGCCTCTTGCGCGCGGATGCGGAGGCGGCGGCGAGCTAGGCGCGCGCCCGATCAGATCACTCGATATTGGCATACGGCTTCCGGGGCCGTCTTGGGGAGATATAATAGAGGCTTATTCAGTAGCGTCCCGTCTCACCAGGAGGAACCTTTGGCCGCGACCCTCGCCGAAGAAGTCCAGCGCCGCCGGACATTCGCCATCATCTCGCACCCCGACGCGGGGAAAACGACCCTCACCGAGAAGCTCCTCCTGTACGGCGGGGCCATCCACCTGGCGGGCTCGGTCAAGGCACGCCGATCGCAGCGCCATGCGACCTCGGACTGGATGGAGATGGAGCGCCAGCGCGGCATCTCCATCACCTCCAGCGTCCTCCAGTTCCCGTACGAAGGCTTCGAGGTCAACCTGCTCGACACGCCGGGCCACCAGGACTTCTCGGAGGACACCTACCGCACCCTGACGGCGGCGGACTCGGCGGTCATGCTCATCGACGCGGCCAAGGGCGTCGAGGCGCAGACCAAGAAGCTCTTCCAGGTGTGCCGCCTGCGCCATGTCCCCATCTTCACCTTCGTGAACAAGCTGGACCGGCACGGCCGCGATCCCCTGGACCTCATGGACGAGCTGGAGAAGGTGCTCGGCATCCGCTCCTGCCCCATGAACTGGCCCATCGGCATGGGCTCGGATTTCAAGGGCGTGTTCGTCCGCCAGACCGGTAACGTGCACCTGTTCGACGCCACCAGCCACGGTCAGAAGCAGGGGACGATGAGCGTCATGTCCGTCGAGGACCCCGCGCTGCCCGATGTCCTCGGCCCGGCCCTCTACGCCCAGCTGCTCGAGGACATCGAGATGCTCGAGATCGCGGGCGATCCCTTCGATCACGAGCGGGTGCTCGCCGGCGAGCTGACGCCCATGTTCTTCGGCTCGGCCATGACCAACTTCGGCGTCCAGATCTTCCTGGACGAGTTCGTGCGCCTCGCGCCGGCTCCGGTGCCCCGCGAGACCGACGAGGGCCCCGTCGCGCCCGATCACGCGCAGTTCAGCGGCTTCATCTTCAAGATCCAGGCCAACATGAACCCGGCGCACCGGGACTGCATGGCCTTCATGCGGGTCTGCTCGGGCAAGTTCACCCGCGGCATGAACGTCAAGCACGTCCGGCTCGGCCGCGACATCCGCCTCGCCAACAGCCACCAGCTCATGGCCCAGGATCGTCAGGCCGTCGAGGAGGCGTACCCCGGCGATATCGTCGCCCTGTTCGATTCGGGCAACTTCCGGATCGGCGACACCCTCTGCGAGGGCAAGGGCTTCGAGTACCAGGGCATCCCCCGCTTCATGCCGGAGCACTTCGCCCAGGTCCGGCTGCGCGATCCCTCCAAGCGCAAGCAGCTCAAGAAGGGCCTCGATCAGCTCTCCGAGGAAGGCGCCGTACAGCTCTTCGTGCGACCGGACGTCGGCGAGCAGGAACCCATCGCGGGGGCGGTCGGCGTCCTGCAGTTCGAGGTCCTTCAGCACCGCCTCAAGGCGGAGTACGGCGTGGACATCGCGCTCGACTCGATGCCCTATGAGATCGCACGCTGGGTGGAGAACGAGGACTTCGATCCCCGTTCGATCCGCGACGCCCTCTGTCTCAGGGACCGCGACGAGAAGTACGTCCTGCTGTTCCGGGACCAGTGGATGCTGCGCTTCGTTCAGGAGCGCAACACGTCGCTTCAGCTCAAGGAGATCAGCTAAACCTCTACTTGGTCGTTTTGCACTAGTCCCTCGTCGGGCCCCGGGCTACGATGCTGCGTCGTGACGGCATCCAGTCTGGGGCTCTTTCGTGCCCGAGGGGGGACCATGCATCTAGTTTGCAGCACGCTTGGGTTCGAGGGATATCCGCTCGAGAAGACCCTGGAGCAGCTCTCGGTGATCGGCTGCGACGCTGTCGAGATGGTCCTGGATGAGCCGGACAACCCCCTGGAGCTGCTGGATTGGAAATCGCTCTTCCAGCTGCAGGAGCAACTGGCGGGCTTCCGCATGCGGGTCGCTCTCTTGGATGGGCGCTCGCAGAGGCTCTCCCAGGACGGGGACGAATGGCTGCGCCGCGCCAAGGCCACGGTGGACGCCGCCTTCGGGGTGGGCGCGCCGGTGGCGGAGATTCACCTGGCGGGCCTGAGCCCGCGGGATCTGGCGGCCAAGCTCCAGAAGCTCATGGTCCATGCGGGCCGGCGCGGCGTCAGGCTGGCCGTGGAGCTCCCCCCCAAGGCCCCCGAACCCATGCGCCAGTGGCTCCAGCAGACCGATCCGGGGCTGGTGGGCATGAGCGTGGATCTGGCCGAGGTCGAAGGGGACTGGCGCGTGCCCGTCGAAGGGTGGGGCAAGCGCCTCTGGAGCCTGCGGGTGCCGCTCAGCGCCGCCGACTCCGAGCTGCCCGCACGCGTGGCGGCCCTCAAGGCGAGCGGGTATGACGGCGTCGTGGCGCTGAGGAGCGATCGCACGGACCTCCCGCCTCACCAGCAGGCCCGCGAGGCCCTGCGGCAGCTGCGTCCCCTCTTCGAGGCCCTCAAAGGGGGAGATTAGGCCAACTTAGACCCACAACAACCCGTTCGTCCTGAGCTTGTCGAAGGATGAACGGTTCCTCAAGTGTATGGCCAATCCCAGGGCGTCCAAAAGACGCTTAGGGCTTCCTGGCCTGCCACTCTTCCTGAAAGGGGATGTGGGGCAGGTCGTTGACGATGATGCCGAGGCCCTGGTGTTGTAATACCTGGGCCTTGCGGTCGATGGCCACCGTGCCCGTGAGCCCGAAGGCCTGCAGGCGGATGAACCGCGCGGCCAGCTCATCGGTCTCTCCACCGCTCTGCGCCCGGTAGTCCAGGGCATGCAGGGCCGCGTAGCCGACCGACTCGGCCACGTGCCGGGTCATGGCGAAGTGGGCGTCGGCGCTTGTCTCCAGCCCTTCGATCCGCTTCAAGAGCTCATCGGTCAAGGCCCCGACCCGCTCGAAGTCCCGCAGATCGAGGGCCCGGGAGACGTCCTTCCGGTATTGTCCAAGCCACGACTCGAGCTGGCGGATCTCAGCCTTGCCGGCCATGTTGCGGTGGCTGGGCGGCGTATCAGGCGGCCGCACGCCCCTCATGGAGACGAAGTCATGCGCGACGATGGGGATGCCCGCGTCCTGGAAGCGTCGGGCCTGCGCGTCGAACTGCAGGGCGAAGGGCAAGGTGAGCCGTTCGAGGCCGATCACCGCGTCCGAGAGCGCCTGCGAGGCCCCCTGGGACTGGGCGGCGTAGAACGTGCGCCGGGTGCGGTTGCTCGCGATCGCCTCCCGCACATGGCTCGCAAAGCCCTCCGTGGAGGCCGTCGGCTTCCACGCGTCCGGCACCAGGGGAGCGAGCACGCCCGTCCGCGGGGGCTGGTCGGCCCCTTTGGGCGACGACGGTGGACTGGGCGCTTGCCGACCTGAGGAGATGGGCTCCATGTGACCTCCTGGCCCCTGATGCCGCGTAAGTTATCGCGGGCCGGGCCGGGATCTTGCTAGGCGCCCGCCTCGTTCAGGGGCACCAGCCTCAGGCGCTGCCCCTTGGGATCCCACCCGAGCGCCGCGCGGCCTTCGAGCACCTCGAGCAACCGATCTCCCAGGAGCTCGGCCCGCCACCCTTCCAGGAAGTTGACGGTCATGTGCTCGCCGCGGCGATAGGTCTCGGCGAGGCGCTGGAGGTCCGAGTTGGTGGCCAGGAGGGTTGCGGCGATGCCGGACTCGGCGGCGATGGTGTGCGTGACCGCCTGCAGGAGGTCCGCCAGGGCGAGGGTCGCCTCGTCCGGGGGGCCCGACGGGGGCTCGGCCGAGGGGTACTCCGACTTCGGGCGGGAGAGGGCGTCCGAGACCACCTGGATCAGGGTGTCAGCGTAGCGATCGAGGTCGCGCGGCTGGATGCCCCGCAGGTTGCGGATCTGCTGCGCCTTGCGCGGCGCGCGGCGTGCGAGCTCGACCAAGATCTCGTCCTTGAAGATCGATCCGCGGGGCCGGTCGCGACGCCGGGCTTCCTCCTCGCGCCACATGGCGAGCGCTCTGAGCACGTGCAGGCCCTGGGCATCCAGGCCGCCGCGGCCGCGGACGCGCATGAAGAGCGTCTCGGGGTTCGCTCGGGCGGCGAACTGGGAGGCGACGGCATGCTGCAGCCGCTCGCACTCCTGCTCGGCCCAGGTCATGCGCCCGTTCTCATGGAGCATGGAGCGCAGCCGGTCGAACACGGGCAAGAGGTGGCGCACATCGTCGAGGGCGTACTCCAGCTGGGCCTGCGTGAGCGGGCGGATCGACCAGTCGGTCATGCTCTCGCCCTTGGGCAGGCGGATCTTGAGCACGCCCTCCACCAGCGCCCCGTAGCCGGGCTTGGCGCTGAAGCCGACCAGGCCCGCGGCGAGCTGGGTGTCGAACATGGGGGTCAGGGGCTCACCCGTGAGCATCTGGAGGATTTCGAGGTCCTGCTCGGCGGCATGGAAGACCTTGAGGATGGTCGGATCCCGCAGGATCTCGACGAAGGGGTCGTTCGGGATGCGCCCGATGGTCCCGTAGTCGATGGCCGCGATGACGCCCGTTCGGGAGGCCACCTGCACCAGCTCCAGCCGGGGGGCGTAGCTGCGCTCGCGGATGAACTCGGTGTCGAGCGCGAGCACGTCGGCTCCTTCGAGCTCGGCGGCGAGCACGGTGAGTCCTTCGCGCGTGTTGATGAGGCGGGTCTCGGTGGATGCGGCCATGGGGGTCCTTCCTGTCGCTGTGATCCCTTTATGAACCCACAGCCCGCGCGCGGGTGTCAAGGGAAAGCCCAGCGGGCATGACCCTTGCAAGGGAGCTCCCTCCGGGGCTCGAACTTATGTTTTAATGGAGGCTCGTCCGCCGCTCCCCGAGCCCGTTGGGAGGTCCTGTCCATGCCGCACGCTGCTCCTGCTTCCGGCCGCCTCGAAGTGGCCACGGATCCGGCCTTGCTCGATCTGCTCAAGCGGATCTGGGGTTACGAGGCCTTTCTGCCGAACCAGGCCGAGGCCGTCGATGCCCTGATGAACGGGCGCGACTCCCTGACGATCCTGCCCACCGGCGGCGGCAAGTCCATCTGCTACCAGCTGCCCGCCCTCGCCAAGCCCGGCATGGCGATCGTCATCTCGCCGCTGGTCGCCCTCATGAAGGACCAGGTAGATTCTCTGGTCGCCAACGGCGTGGCCGCGGCCTCGCTCAACAGCAGCATGCCGCCGGACGAAAAGCGGCGGGTCGTGGGCGACCTGAAGGCGGGCCGCCTCAAGCTCCTGTACCTCTCCCCCGAGCGGCTCGCCGCTCCGGATGCCTTCGAGCTCCTGAGCCAGGCGGCCATCAGCTTCATCGCCATCGACGAGGCCCACTGCGTCAGCCAGTGGGGCCACGAGTTCCGCCCGGACTACCGCAACCTCGCCCAGCTGCGGACCTGGTTCCCCCAGGTGAGCATGCACGCCTTCACGGCGACGGCCACCGAGGCGGTGCGCGACGACATCGTCGCGGCCCTCGGCCTGAAGGATCCGTCGGTGGTGGTGGGCAGCTTCGACCGCCCGAACCTCTTCTATCGCGCCGAGTTCCGCCGGGATCTGGTCGGTCAGGTGCGCGCGGTCCTGGATCGTCACCCGGGCGAGGCGGGCATCCTGTACTGCATCCGTCGGGCCGACGTCGAGTCCCTCTGCGAGACGCTCCAGGGTCTGGGCTACAAGGCCTTGCCCTATCATGCCGGCCTGTCGGCCGAGACCCGGCGCGAGCACCAGGAGGCCTTCTCGAAGGAGGAGGTGGACCTCATGGTGGCCACCGTGGCCTTCGGCATGGGCATCGACCGCTCCAACGTGCGGTTTGTCATCCACACGGGCATGCCCAAGTCCATCGAGCATTACCAGCAGGAGGCGGGGCGCGCGGGGCGCGATCGCCTCGCGGCCGAGTGCGTCCTCTTCTACGGTGCGGCCGATCCCATGGCGTGGCGCAGCATCCAGGGCGAGCCCAAGACCCCCTACGACCAGCACGCCCTCGACAAGGTCCGCGAGATGTACCGGTTCTGCCGGACCCTGACCTGCCGCCACCGCTTCCTGGTCACCTACTTCGGCGAGGCCTTCGAGGTCGGGTCGTGCGGCGCCTGCGACGTGTGCCTCGGCGAGCACCAGGTGCTGCCGGACTCCACCGTGGTCGCCCAGAAGATCCTCTCGTGCGTGGCCCGGGTCCAGGAGCGCTTCGGAGCGCGGCACGTGGCCGAGGTCCTCAAGGGATCCAAGGCTGCCAAGGTCCTGCAACTGGGGCACGATCGCCTCAGCACCTACGGCCTCCTGGCGGAGCATGCGATCAACGATCTCGCCGACTGGATCGACCAGCTGGTGGGCCATGGCTACCTCGTCCGGTCGGGCGAATTCCAGGTCCTCAAGGTCACGCCCCAGGGCTGGGCGTTGCTCAAGGGCGAGGACTCGGTGCAGCTGACCATGCCACGCGCGACCGTGGCGCGGACCGTGAAGGGCTCGGACGAGGTGGCCTTGAGCCCCGAAGAGGAGGCGCTCTTCCAGGACCTGCGCTCCTGGCGCCGGACCATTGCCCACGAGCGGGGCGTGCCCCCGTATCTCATCCTCGGCGACGCC
>DATNQJ010000113.1:0-3550 GCA_036704085.1 Stenomitos sp. | reverse complement strand
GCCGGGGATCGGTGGCCGGGTTGGGATGGGTCATGATGTCCTGGGTCACGGGACGTCCTCCTCGACCGGGCTCCTCCGGATGCTTCTCACTCTAGCCGGCGAGCGTCACGGAAAGGTCGCCCGAAGGTTGCGGTCAGATGAAGCGCCCTAGCGAACGAACTTGTAGCCCGCCCCCCGGACCGAGAGGAAATGGCGCGGCTGCGAGGGATCCGCCTCGAAGGCCCGGCGCAGGCGCATGATGAAGTTGTCGACCGTGCGGGTCGACGCGGGCCCCGTGAAGCCCCATGCTCCCTCGAGCAGCTGCTCTCGGCTGAGCACCTTCCCCTCGTGCTCCTGGAAGGTTCGCAGGATCTGGAACTCGATCGGCGTCAACTTGACTTCCTGACCCTTGAGGGTCGCCTCGAAGCGCTCGAAGTCCACCCGGGCCTCTCCGAAGGTGAGGAGGGCCTCCTCCGAGGGAGTGGCGGGCTGCTGCCACTTGGCGCGGCGCAGCAAGGTCTCGACGCGCGCAAGCAGCTCCTCGAGGTTGAAGGGTTTGGTGACGTAGTCGTCCGCCCCCAACTGCAGGCCCTCCACCTTTTCCTTGGGCTGGCTGCGGGCCGTCAGCATGAGGATGGGCGTGAAGATCCCGCGCCTGCGGACGCCCCGGCACAGGTCGAGGCCACTCATGCCGGGCAGCATGAGGTCCAGGATGATGAGATCGAACTCGCGGCGGTCGTCCACCAACACCTTCCGCGCCTCGTTGCCGTCCTTCAGCAGTGTGACCGCATGGCCCTCGAGTTCGAGGTTGAAGACGAGGCCGTTGGCGATGTGCGCCTCGTCCTCCACCAACAGGATGTTAGCCATCTTGCTCTCCCGGTAACGTGACGGTAAACGTCGTCCCGAGGCCCTCGCCCCGGCTGTCGACGGCAATGCGCCCTCCATAGGCGTGGATCGTCTCGCGGACGATGTAGAGTCCGAGCCCCGTGCCCGGCCTTACCCGGGTCAGCTCGTTGCCCACCCGGTAGAAGCGCTGGAAGACCTTCTTGAGCTCGCGCGGCGCGATCCCCACCCCGTGGTCGCGCACCCGCACGATGGCGCCCCCCGTGGGCCGCGGCTCGATCTCGACCTGGACGTCGATCGCCTCGCCGGAGTACTTCACGGCATTGTCGAGCAGGTTCAGGAAGATGACCTGGAGGGCGCCGCCCTCGGCCATGACCGAGGGGGAGGGGCCGTCGACCCGGAGCGCCTCCGGCGCGAGGTCGTAGCGGGCCCGCACGGTCCCGGCCACCTCTTCGAGCAGGGGGCGAAGCTCGACCCGGTTCAACTGAGTGGGCTGATGACGCTCGAGCCGGGCCGCCTCGAGCACGTGATCGAGCAGGGAGCTCAGACGCTCGACGTCCTGGAGCATGACGCGGTGGAACTCGCCCTGCTTGTCGGCGGGGACGCGGCCCCGTTCGAGGGTCTGCAGGTGGAGCTTGAGCGAGGTCAGGGGCGTCTTGAGCTCGTGGGTAATGCTGTCGATGAAGTTCTGCTGGGCCCGATTGTGGCGAATCTGCTTGACCAGGCTGATCAGGAACAGAATGAGGCCGACCAGGACCCCGATGAACAGGACGCAGCCGAGCGCCAGGATGATCCACCGCCCGGGACCGAGTGCCGCCTGTGCGTCGGCGAGCTGCCGCAGGTGCATGTAGTCCGTGACGATCACCACGTTCCAGAGCGTGATCAACGCCAGACAGATGGCGATGAGGATGCTCCCCCAGATGATGGGCGGGGCAATCGACGTGTGGTGGCGCTTGCTCATTCCCCCATTGTCTCACAGGGAAAAGGGGCGCGCCACGTGGCGCGCCCCGGCGGGACCCTCCGCTACACCCCGGCCAGGTCCGGACTGGCGGCCCGCCCCAGGGTGAACCTCGATCCGTCGTGGTCCACCGTGATCACCGAGCCCGGCTCGAAGCGCCCTTCCAGGAGGGCCTGCCCCAGGGCCGACTCGAGCCGCCGCTGGATCACCCGCCGCAACGGACGGGCTCCGTAAGCGGGCTCGAAGCCCTCTTCGACGAGCGCCTCCTTGGCCTGAGGCGTGACCTCCAGCGCGAAGCCCTGGGCCCGCACCTTCGTCACGGTCTTGGCCAGCAAGAGGTCGACGATCGACAGCAGGTGCTCCTTGTCCAGCGGCCGGAAGGTGATGATTTCATCGATCCGGTTGAGGAACTCGGGCTTGAAGGCGGCCTTGAGGGCCTCCTTGGCCTGGGCCTGCTGCTCCTCCCAGGCGACCTCGCCGGGGGCCCCGAACGGCTTGAAGCCGGGCGAGGCCGCCGAGAGGTGAGACGCGCCCACGTTGGAGGTCATGATGACCACCGTGTTCTTGAAATCGACCGTGCGGCCCTTCGAATCGGTCAGCCGACCATCGTCCAGGATCTGGAGCAGGAGGTTGAACACGTCCGGATGGGCCTTCTCGATCTCGTCGAACAAGAGGACCGAGTAGGGCTTGCGGCGGACGGCCTCGGTGAGCTGACCGGCCTCGTCGTGACCGATGTAGCCCGGAGGCGCCCCCACCAGGCGGCTGACCGTGTGCTTTTCCATGTACTCGCTCATGTCGAAGCGGATCATGGCCTGCTCGTCATCGAACATGAACTCGGCCAAGGCCCGCGCCGTCTCGGTCTTGCCGACGCCCGTGGGCCCCAGGAACAGGAACGAGCCGATGGGCCGGTGTGGATCCTTCAGCCCCGCGCGCGCCCGACGCACGGCCTCGGAGACGGCCTCCAGCGCCTCCTGTTGCCCGACCACGCGCTTGGTCAGGAGTTGCTCCATTCCGAGCAGCCGCTCGATCTCGTTGCGGGTCAGGCGCGCGGCCGGAATGCCCGTCCACTCGCTGACGACAGCGGCGATCTCCTCGGACGTCACCCGGGCAATGGCGGTGCCCGTCTCCGTTTTCCAGGCCTTGCGGGCTTCCGCGAGCTCCGCGGAGAGCCGGTCGACCGTCTCCTTGTGGCGGGCGGCCTCCTCGAAGCGTTCGGCCGCCACCGACGCCTCCTTCTCGCGTTGGGCCTCGGCGAGCTTGGCCTCGATCTCCTTGACCCGGTCGGGACCCGACGTCGCGCGCAGGCGGACCATGGCCGCCGCCTCATCCACCAGGTCGATGGCCTTGTCCGGCAAGAAACGATCGCTCACATAGCGCTCCGAGAGCTCCACGGCAGAGACCAGGGCCTCGTCCGCGATCTGCACGCGGTGGTGCGCCTCGTACGAGTCCCGCAGGCCGCGCAGGATCTCGAGGGCGTCCGCGGCGGACGGCTCCGCCACGTGCACCGGCTGGAAGCGGCGCTCGAGGGCGGCGTCCTTCTCGATGTGCTTGCGGTACTCGTCCAGGGTGGTCGCCCCGATGCAGCGCAGCTCGCCCCGCGCCAACGCCGGCTTCAAGAGGTTGGAGGCGTCCATGCCGCCCTCGACCGAGCCCGCCCCCACGATGGTGTGGAGCTCGTCGATGAACAGGATGATCTGTCCCTCGGCGTCCGCGATCTCCTTGAGGACGGCCTTGAGGCGATCCTCGAACTCTCCGCGGTACTTGGCCCCC
>DATNQJ010000112.1:0-7918 GCA_036704085.1 Stenomitos sp. | reverse complement strand
TGGGCGGAGCTCTTGGCCGAGGCCGCAGGGGCCCCCGCGGTCCTGGTCGGGGTCTTCTCGCCCATCCGCGTGAGCAAGGAGCGCAGCCTCATGCCGGCCCCCCTGGTCGAGCCGCTGCGCCACCTCGCCAGCCGCCAGCGCCTGTGCCTGGTCTCCTTCTCGAGCCCGTTTCTGGTGGCCCAGGTCCCCGAGGCCGCGCAATGGGTGCTCGCCTACGGCAGCCGCCCTTTCCAGATCGAGTCGGCCGTCCGAGCCGTCGCGATTGGGGAGTTTCCGGGCAAGCTGCCCGTCACCCTGCCCGAATTGCCCTTGCCGGCTCTCGGCGAGGCGTGGCGAGGCCCCATCGGTCCTTCGTTCGCCTGAGTCTAGGTCGCTTCGAGGGGCAGCGTGAACCAGAAGGTGCTGCCGTCGCCAGGGATGCTCGACACGCCGATGCGTCCGCCATGGGCGTCGATGAGGGCCTTGGAGATGGAGAGCCCGAGCCCGGCGCCGCCCACTTCGCGCGTGAGGCTGGTGTCGACCTGGTAGAACTTCTGGAAGATGTTGCCCAGGTGCTGGGGAGCGATCCCGATGCCCGTGTCGGTGACTTCCACCCGCACCTCGTCGGGCAGTCGGCACGCCGAGACCCGGATCCGGCCGCCCGGGCGCGTGAACTTGATGGCATTGCCGATCAGGTTCAGGAGGACCTGGCCGATCCGGTCCGGGTCCATGCGCACGAGGAGCGCCTCGGGCACGTCGCTCTCCAGCGCCAGGCCCTGGCGCTGAGCGAGCGGCTGGAGGCTGGAGGCGACCTCACGGATCTTCTCGGCGAGGTCCGCCTCATGAAAGTTGAGGCGAAACGTCCCGGCCTCGAGCCGGGCGAAGTCCAGGAGGTCGTTGATGATGCGCTCGAGGCGCCGCACGCCTTCCTCGATCTGGTGGACATACGCATGCTGCTCGCCGTTGAGCGGCCCGGAGAGCTCGTCTGCGAGGAACTCCGCGTAGCCCTTGATGGAGGCGAGCGGGGTGCGCAGCTCATGGGTGACGGCGTTGACGAACTCGGTCTTGAGCCGATCGATCTCGCGGCTCTGGCGCAGGTCGGCCTCGCGTCGGGCGAGTTCCGCCTCGGAGTGTCGCAGCTCGGTGGTGTCCTGGAGGGTCCCGCGCGTGGCGACTGGCCACCCGAACTCGTCGTAGCGGATCTCCCCTTCCAGGTGGAGGACCCGCACCGATCCGTCCGGCCTGAGGACCCGGTGGTCGAGGCGGTAGGGTTCGTAGGCGTCCATGGCCTGGGCCACGGCCTGCCGCACGCGCTCTCGATCGTCGGGGTGGATGGCCGCCAGGTAGGCCTCCAGGGTGGGCTGGATGCTGTGGGGCCGATAGCCAAGCAATCGGTAGGTCTCGTCCGACCAGGTGCTCCGGTTGGGGGCGAGCTCGTGCTCCCACGAGCCGATGTGCGCGATCCGCTGCGCGTCGGAGAGGTGTCGGGCCGTGCGCCGCAGCGCCTCGTCTGCACGCTGGCGGTTCAGGGCGTTGAGGAGCATGTTGGCGACGACCTTGAGCAGGGACAGGGTCTCGTCGCTCCAGGTCTTGGGCGCATGTACCGTGTCGAAGCCGATGAAGCCGACCAGACGGCGCTCCATGGTCATGGGGATGAGCAACAGGGACTGGATGTCCTGCCACAGGGGGAGCTGCCGAGCCGCAAGCGCCTCGCGTGGCAGGTCGCGGACGTCCGGAACGCAGAGGGGCTCGAACGTCTTCAGCCGCTCCGTCCACCAGGGGTACCGGGCGACCTCCAGGCCCTGGAGCGTGGGAATCCCACCCTCGCAGCCGCCAGCGCACCATGCGTGCGTGTTGGTCATGGTGCGGCCGTCGTCGGAGAAGAGGAAGACGTAGCTGCGGTCGACCCCCGCGTACTCGCCGATCTCCCGGAGGGCCTGCTGGATGCCGGCGTCGACCTCCTGGGGCGCGAGGCTGATGAAGTGCGTGGACATGCGCAGGATGAGCGCCTCGAAGCTGAGGCGCTCGTTCAGGGCCTGCTCGGTTTGGCGCGCGTGGGTGATGTCGTGCCCGATGGCGTTGAAGTGCTCGAGGCGCCCCGCCGCGTCGTAGTGCCCCCACACCACCCACTTGACGCAGTACTGGCGGCCACTGCGGCTGAAGAGCTCGCTGTCGAGCTCCCAGTGGGCGTCGTGGGCCGCGGCGTGCCGGGAGGTCTCCCCTTTCAGCCCGCGTTCGCCCTCCGGAGCGAGGAACTCCCAGAACACCTTGCCCAGGCATTGTTCGGGCGGCAACTCCAGGTACTGGGCCGTGGCGGGGGAGACGTAACGGAGCCGACCTGCCGGGTCGCACTGGACCAGCAGGTCGTCGAGCTCTTGTTCGATTTCGTGCAGCGGGTCCTTCACCTCGGCCCTCCGGTGCCCTCACTCCGGTTCATCATGACCACGGGGGAGGGTCTCTCCTAGGGAGGGGAGGGAGAACTTTCACGGAAGCAGAGCGCCGTCCCTGGCCCGAGGATAGGCGCCCAGCAGGCGCACGAAGCGAGCGTGCGCCTGGAGAGCCTCGAGCGCCCGCTGCCCCGGCGGCGAGCCGGCATCCCCCTCGAAATCCAGGTAGAAATGGTACTCCCAGGGCGTGGCTCGGGTGGGGCGGGACTCGAGCTTGGTCAGGTTGAGCCCGGCGTCGGCGAAGGCCCCGAGGCAGGCGTGCAGGGCACCGGGCCGGTTGGCGGTGGCGAACACCAGGGAGGCCTTTTCGCTCGAGAGCGCATCCGGCCGCGTGCGGGCGACCACGAAGAAGCGGGTGGTGTTGTCGGGCCGGCTCTGGATGCCGTCCGCCAGGACCTGCAGGCCGTAGAGGCCGGCCGCATGGGCGCTTGCGATGGCTCCGGCATTGGGTTCGGGACGTTCGGCGAGCAGGCGCGCGGCGCCTGCCGTGTCATGGGCCACCCGCGGCTCGATGCCGTGGGCCTTGAGCCAGGGGGCACACTGGGCGAGGGCCTGCGGATGCGAGTAGCACCAGCGGATCGCCGCGAGCGGGGTCCCGGGGGCCGCCATGAGGCTATGCCGCACGTTGAGGCGCACCTCGCCGATGATGGGGAGGTCGTGCTCGAGCAAGAGGTCGTAGTTCTCGAGGATGCTGCCCGCCAGCGAGTTCTCGATGGGCAGGATGCCGGCGTCGGCCTCTCCCGTGCTCACCCGGGAGAAGACCTGCTCGAAGCTCGGGCAGGGGAGGGGGCGGGCCGTGGGGCCGAAGTGGGCCAGGAGCGCCGCTTCGCTGTAGGCGCCGGGCTCGCCCTGGAAGGCGACCGATCTCGTCATGGAGCCTCCTCGAGGTGTTAGACTGGAGCCGGAGGACGGTTGCATGTTTCATACCCTGACGGTGCCCACGCACGCCCGCGAGACGCTGGTCGACATCACCGCCCCGGTCCAGGCGGCCGTGGCGCAGGCCGGGGTGCAAGAGGGCCTGGTGGTGGTCATGAGCCCGCATACCACCGCGGGGATCACCGTCAACGAGAACTCGGATCCGGACGTGCCGCGCGACATGCTCCACTGGCTCCGGACGCGCATCCCGCAGGATGGGGAGTTCCACCACGCCGAGGGCAACTCCGACGCCCACCTCAAGGCGAGCCTCTTCGGCGTCAGCCAGGTCCTGCCGGTGCACGAGGGGCGGGTGCTGCTCGGGACGTGGCAGGCGATCTTCCTGGCCGAGTTCGACGGTCCGCGCACGCGCCGGGTGCACGTGCAGGTGCTGGGGTAATTGCGCCGGAGCCGCCCCCTTGATACACTGGAGGCCTCGGAGGTGTGGCCGAGTGGTTTAAGGCTCTTGTCTTGAAAACAAGCGTGGTGTCACAGCCACCGTGGGTTCGAATCCCACCGCCTCCGCTGAGCGCTCCTTTCGAGGAGCGCTTTTTTGCGGCCCTACTCCGCCTCGGGGCGGGGCAGCCGGAACCAGAAGGTGCTGCCCGCCCCCGGCTCGCTGTCCGCTCCGAGGCTGCCACCGTGGGCCTGAACCAGCGACTGCACGATGGAGAGCCCTAGTCCGGCGCCGCCCGTCTCCCGCGTCAGGCTCGGATCCACCCGGTAGAACTTCTCGAACAGGTGCGGCAGGTGCTCGGGGGCGATCCCGACGCCCGTGTCGGAGACGGCCACCCGCACCTCCTCCGGCTGCACCCGGGCCTCGATGCGGACCTTCCCGCCCGGCGGAGTGAACTTGAGGGCGTTGCCGACCAGGTTGATAAGGATCTGTCCGACCCGCTCGGGATCCATCCGCATGGGCGGCAGGTCCTCCGGGATCCGGGAGACGAGCTCGATGCCCTTGGCCTTTGCCAGGGGCACGAGGCTCTTGAGCACTTCTTCGATCTTGAGCCGGAGGTCCGCCTCGCGGAGGTTGAGGCGCAGGGTCCCGGCCTCCAGCCGCGCCACGTCCAGGAGATCGTCGACCAGGTGCTGCAGCCGCGCCGTCCCCTGCCGGATCTGCTCGGTGAAGGTCTTCTGGTCGGGGCTCAGGGGCCCACCCACCTCGTCCTCGAGGAACTCGGTGTAGCCGCGGATGGCCGTCAGGGGCGTGCGCAGCTCGTGCGTGACCGTGTTGAGGAAGTCGGTCTTGAGCTGGTCCAGGTGCCGCAGGTGCTCGTTGGCCGTCTGGAGCTCGGCGGTGGCCGCTGCGAGCTCGATCGTGCGCTCGCTCACCATGGCCTCGAAGTGGTCCCGCGACCGGATCACATGCTCGGCCAGGATCCCGACCACCAGCGCGATGAAGTTGATGGAGAGGGCGAACACCCCGATGGCCTGCCACTCGACGGGCGCTATCCCGCCCGGCAGCGCGAGCAGCGCGAAGGTGAGCGTGTCCGCGAGGGAGAGGGCGCAGGTCGTGCGCAGGTTGAAGCGGAGGGCGACGGTCACGGGCGAGAGGAAGTAGAGGTAGCGGATGTCGCTCGCCACTCCGCCCGTCAAGGCGCTGCCCACCATGCAGTAGAGCACGTCCAGGGAGGCCGTGAGGTAGGGGAGCCACGGGCGCCAGAAGCCATGCCGCAGCAACAGGTCGAGCGTGCCGTTGTAGACGACCGCGGTGACGGCCAGCCAGTTGAACCAGCCGACGTTGGCCGTGTGGGGCGTCAGGCCGTTGGCGATGAGCAGCACGTAGACGACCGCCAGCCAGCGGAACCGGACGATCTGCCGCTCGGCTGAGGGGGCGTAGCGTTCCAGGGGCAGTTCGAGGGACGGCATGACCAAGTTATACCCCAGGCCACGCCTCGCGAGCATGCGGGGAAACCGCGTACCGTAGGAAGAGCTCGTCGTTCGCTTGGTAGACCGAGAGGAGCGAGGCCCCCGAGAGCTGATCGGGATTGGGGCCCTCCACCATGGAGGGCAGCCCGTGTCCCCCGTGTAGCTTGGGGGCGAGGGTGAAGAAGAGCTCGTCCAGCGTGCCCGCGGCGAGCATGGCGCCGTTGAGGGTCGGCCCCCCGATGGAGTAGAGACGCCGGATGCCGTAGCGCGCCCGCAGGACCCGCCCCAGCTCGCCCATGTCGATGGTCGATGCGCCGAGGACCAGGATCTGGGCCTTTTCGGCGAGCGTGCGGCACTGCTCGGCCGGAGCCCGCTCGGTGACGACGACGAGCACGTTCTCGCGACCGCCCCGAAACACCTGCAGGTCGCAGGGCAGCTGGGCCCGCCCGCTCACGATGATCCACAGTGGCTTGGGGCGCAGGCCCCGGGCCTCGCGCCGGGCCTGTGCGTGGAGGTCGAGGCGGGGATAGGGGATGTCGTCCGCGAGCATCACGCCCGCCCCGGTGAGCACCGCGTCCGCCGAGCCTCGTAAGCCCTTGAAGATCGCATGGTCGACTTCCGAGCCGACGGTCCAGGTGGTGCCCGGCGGCCCGAAGACGGCCTTGCCGTCCACCGAGACGATCATGTTGACCCAGGTGTAGGGGCGATCGCCCGCACCGTCCGGAAAGGTGAGCCCGGAGAGGACGTCGTGGACGTCCACCGCGCCGGGGCCGCCCGGCATGGTGCGGTCGAAGAGGCGCCGCACCTAGTCCTCGTCGGTCTCGACGGCCGCGGCGGCCGACATCACCTTGAGCAGTTGCGCCATCTGATCGGTGGGCGCGTGGGCCTGCACCCGCTCGGCGAGTTGCGCGATGATCCGCGCGTCGGCCACTTCCATCTCGATGTAGTAGGGGTACTCGGGGATGTCGTCCGGGTCGAACCAGCTCGCGAACTCCTGCACCAGCCGCTCGGCATCCGGATACGGGAGGTCGCTCGCCTCGAGGGCCCGGCCCACCTGCTCTCCCAGGGCCTTGGCGGCGCGGTGGATGAGCCCCGCCTCTTCCTCGCTCTCCAGGACGATCCGGACGCGCGAGCCGTCCTCCCCCTCGGCGGCCTGGAGGTCCGCCTCCTCCTCGAGGATGGTCAGGGGGCGCTCGATCTTGTCGTAGAGGCGCTCGACGATGGTGTGGATGCGGAAGGCGTCGTTCTCGTCCAGCCCCTCGATGGCGTCGTCCAGGGCGGTGCCTGCGGCCAGGGCCTCGGCGACCTGGGGAAACAGGGTCTCGACGTAGGTCGCCAGCGCGTCGTGCACGACGCTGAGCTCGACCAGGTCGAGGTCCAGGAGGTCGACGGTGAGATGGGACAAATCGAGCTTCACGTTCATGCGGGTTCTTGGGTCCTTTCGCGGCAATGACTCCTTACGATGCTACCATACTGGCGACGGGGCCTTGTGGCATGGCTAAGGCCCGCTTCCCGCTTGGTTTCCGTCCCGCTTGCGGCCACAATAGACTTGTGTTGCCTGAGAAGGGGGCTCCCATGGAGTGTCAGAACTGCCACGCTCGCCCAGCGACGGTCCACATCCGCCAGCATGTCAACGGGGTGGAGCAGACTCTGGACCTCTGCAACCACTGCGCCAGCGCCATGCAGAGCGCGATCGCAGGGGGGCAGGCGGGATTCGGGGGCCTGGAGGCCCTCTTCGAGAGCCTGTTCGGACCGAGACCCCGCGGCCGCGAGAACCTCTTGAACCGCCTGTCGGAGGACTCGAAGCGCGTGATGCAGCGCGCGGCCCACATCGCCCTGAACTGGGGCCAGGACCTCATCACCACGGAGTTTTTGCTCCTGGCCCTCTTGGAGGAGGACACCCGCGCCCGGGACCTCTTGCAACGGGCCGGGCTCACCGCCGAGAAGGCCGAGGAGCGGCTCGGCGAGGTCGTCCGCCGGCAGTCGCCCATCAAGGCCGCCAAGGTCGGCCTGGCCGCCCGGGTCAAGCGGGTCATCGAGATCGCCAACATGCAAGCCATCGAGCTCGGGCATGGCTTCATCAGCCCGGAGCACCTGGTCATCGGCCTTTTGATGGAGGCCGAGAGCTTCGCCTCGCAGCTCCTGGCGAGCGAGCGCATGAACCCGGAGATGATGCGCCAGCACCTGGAGTCCATGCCCCACGGCCAGCCGCCCGAGGGAGCAGGCGGCCTGCCGCCCAACCTGACGCGCTTCGCGCGCGACCTGTCGGGGCTTGCGAGCGCGGGCAAGCTCGATCCCATCATCGGGCGCGACGCCGAGATCAACCGCGTCGTGCGCATCCTGAGCCGCAAGACCAAGAACAACCCGGTCCTCATCGGCGAGCCCGGCGTCGGTAAGACCGCCATCGCCGAGGGCCTGGCCCAGAAGGTCGTCACGGGCGAGGTCCCGGACGTCCTCCATGGCAAGCGGGTGCTCGCCCTGGATCTCGGGGCCATGGTGGCGGGCACCAAGTTCCGCGGCGAGTTCGAGGAACGCTTGAAGGGCCTGATGGACGAGATCCGCCAGCTCCAGGGCCAGATCATCCTCTTCATCGACGAGCTGCACACCATGGTGGGCGCCGGCAAGGCCGAAGGTGCCATCGACGCCGGCAACATGCTGAAACCGGCGCTGGCGCGCGGCGAACTGCACTGCGTCGGCGCCACCACGCTGGA
>DATNQJ010000111.1:0-4799 GCA_036704085.1 Stenomitos sp. | reverse complement strand
GAGCCCGCAGGCCTTCACCTTCCCCTGGTACCAGTACCTGGGCGATCGCCTCATGCACCTGATCGTGCCGACGATCGCCGTTGGCATCGGCACCATCGCGATCCTGCAGCGCCGCATGCGCGGCAACCTGCTGGACGTGCTGGGCGAGGACTACATCCGCACGGCGCGCGCCAAGGGGCTGCCCGAGAACAAGGTCATCTACAAGCACGCGGTGCGCAACGCCATCAACCCGCTGGTCACGCTGCTGGGCTACGATATCGCGGCCCTCCTATCGGGCTTCGCCCTGGTCGAGAACGTCGTCGGCTGGCCGGGCCTCGGTCAGCTCATGCTGCAGGCCATGACGGGTCAGGACATCTCGCTCGCCATGGCGGGCCTGATGATCGGCGCGATCATGCTCCTGGTCGGCAACTTGCTTGCCGACGTGCTCTTGGCGCAGGTCGACCCGCGCATCAAGTTGGAGGCCTAACGCATGTCCGCGGTGACTCAGACTCAGAATTCGGGGGCCAAGCCCGCCGACAACAGCCTCGATGCCGAGATGGTCTCGTCGCGGGCCCGCATCTGGCGGCGCTTCCGCAAGCACAAGCTCGCCATGGGCGCCGGCGCCGTCCTCATCGTCCTGTACCTCATCATGCTGTTCGCGGACTTCCTCGCCCCGTACACGGACGCGCAGCAGTCCCGTCAGCAGTCGCTCGCGCCCCCCACGCCCATCCACCTCATGCATGAAGGACGCTTCATCGGGCCGTTCATCTACGATCAGGCGCGCAAGTTCGATCCGGCCACCCGCCTCATGTCCTATCAGGTGGACACGAAGAGCCCGTACCGGATCCACCTGTTCGCCAAGGGTGAGACCCACAAGCTCTTCTGGTTCATCCCGACGGATCGCCACCTGTTCGGGGTCGACGCGCCGGGGCACGTCTTCCTGATGGGCACCGACCAGCTCGGTCGCGACATGTTCTCGCGCATCCTATACGGCTCGCGGGTCTCGTTGACAGTGGGCATCCTGGCGATGGCCATCTACATCCCGATCGGCCTCGCGGTCGGCGGCATCGCCGGCTACTTCGGCGGCTGGATCGACAACGGCCTCATGCGCATTGTCGAGGCGCTGATGGCGTTCCCGTCCTTCTACCTGCTCTTGGCCCTGTTCGCGGCGACCCAGAAGTGGGAGATTTCCTCCGTGCAGCGCTACGTGGTCATCACGGGCATCCTGAGCCTGCTGGCGTGGACCTCGTTGGCGCGCGTCATCCGCGGCATGGTCCTCTCGATCAAGCAGAACGAGTACATCGAGGCGGCGCATGCGGCCGGGGCCTCTTCCTGGTGGATCATCACCAAGCACGTGCTGCCCCAGACCTCGACCTGGGTCATCGTGAGCGCCTCGCTGTCGGTGCCCTACTTCATCCTCGGCGAGTCGGCCCTCTCCATGCTCGGCGTGGGCGTCCAGGAGCCGGCGGCCAGCTGGGGCAACATGCTCTCGCAGGCCCTCGACATCCCGACCCTCTCCCTCTTTCCTTGGTTGACCACGCCAGGCTTCTTCATCACCCTGGCCATTGTCGCCTACAACTTCCTGGGCGACGGAATGCGCGACGCCTTCGACACCAAGCGCCGCGTCTAGCGAACAACCAACATTCTTGGAGGTGTTGACCTCCCGCCACCTCCGGATGCCCGCTTACGATGGCATCCGGAGGTGGCGCCATGCGACGCTGGATCCTGGCAATGGCGATGGGGCTGGTGACAGCGGGGTGTGCCGACGAGCCGCCCGATCCCGTCTTCCGAGCAGGGCCTCCCGACTGGCCCCCGGTCGTCACCGCCAAGGCGACGGCGAGTGCCGGGGTGCTGTCGGGGGAGGTCTACATGGCCACCGAGGAGACCGTGGACGTGCACACGGGGGCGCCCATCGGCTATGCGCTCCTCCCGGACGGCGACGCCGAGGTCGTGGTGCGCCAGCACGGGACCCGCAACAGCTGGCAAGCGCCGATCGCGAGCGGCTCCTACTCCCTCGCGGGCCTTCCGGTGGGCGTCGCGCTCGACGTGACGGCCAATAAGTTCGGCTACCAGCCCCGCACCCGCAGCGTGACCTTGGCCGCGCGGGGTCCCACCCGCCTCAGCTTCGGCTACTTCGGAGGCCCCGATGACTCCTTCCTGCTGCCGCAGCCGGGTTATCAGGGGCATTAAAACGCCCCCGGCCAGCGGCCGGGGGCGTCGGACGAGGTTTCTACTTCGTCGCGGTGTCGAGGACGTGGAGGCGATCGCTCACCGCCTTGGTGATCTCGAGACCCGCCGGGAAGTAGTGCAGCGCCCGGTCGTACTCGGAGCGCGCCTTGTCGGGGCGGCTCATGCTCTCGTAGACGCGGCCCAGGTAGTAGTGAAGCGTCACGTCGTCGTAGCTCCGCTCGGCCTCCAGCAGCTCCTTCTCGGCATCCGGGAAGCGGTTGAAGACGGCGTAGATGAGGCCCATCATCAGGCGGGCCTCGCCGCGCTCCGGATCGAGCTGGATGGCGCGCTCGAGGGCGACCTGCGCCTCGGGAATGCGGCCTACCTTGTAGAGCTCCTGGCCCTGCTTGGTGAGCTTGTCCGCCTGGTAGGGGCTCCAGACGCTCCACATGACCGCAAAGCTCACGAGCGCGATCGCCACCGGCATGGCGTAGGAGTAGATGGCCACCTGCGCATCCGAGTAGCCGGCAGGCTCCGCCGCGGGTGCTGCGGAGCGCCGCGTCTCGGTCCACAGCCCGCCCGCGAGGCCCGCGACGACGGCCGCGAGCACCGAGCTGGAGGCGATGTGGTAGGGGAAGCCGAAGATGGCGCTCCCTGAGATGCTCACCAGACCGGCCACGCCGGACAGCACCAGCATGCGATCGGCCACGGGCACCGTGCGCTGCATGAGGATCCAGCGGATCATGCCGCCCGCGAACCCGAACAGGATCGCCAGGCCCAGCGCGAAGCCGACGTAGCCGGTCTCGCCCGCGAGCTGGATGAAGTCGTTGTGGGCCTGGACGTAGCGGTGGTGCATGTTCTCGGGGATCGGAGCGCCCTTGAACGTCTTCACCAGGTACTGGAAGTAGAGGATCTTGTAGGTCGCAAGCCCCTGGCCCATCACGACCTGCTCGTCGGCCATGGTCTTGGCGACGTGCCAGGCGTTGATGCGCTGCAGGCTGGTGTTGTCGGTGCCGACGCTGTGCAGCTTCGTGATGGCCCGGTTGAGGCCGATGGAGTCGCCCTGCCACGCGAGGCCGCCGCCCAACAGCGCGAGGCCGACGACGATGCCCGCCCAACCCTTGGGGCCGAGCTTGCGGAGGGCCGGGCCGTAGTAGACGAGCGCCACCAACAGGGCCAGGCCCATGCCCAGGCCGAGGCCGATGTACGCGCCGCGGGTCTGGGTCGCCACCAGGCAGGCGGTGCCGAGCACGCCCGAGAGGACGAGGCCGGCGCCCATCCACCAGCGCTGCCGGTTCACGAGGAACGCCGCCCCCACCAGGAAGCAGAGCGGGATGGCGCCGATCAGGTAGTCACCGAGCACGTTCTGGTTGCCGAGCATGCCGGCGGCCGAGCCCAGTTTGGACGGCGCGTCCAGCCCCGCGAAGTAGTTGAGGACCGTCGAGGTCTGCGGGAAGAACTTCCCGATCTCCATGAAGGCGATGTGCTGGAACTGCATGAGGCCGATCACGGAGTTGGCGAGATAGCCGATCAGCAGGGGGACCAGGAGCCACCAGCGGCGCTTGGGCTCCCGCGCGGTCCAGTCCGCGAGCGCGATCCAGAAGCCGAAGTAGAGGACCAGGTTCCACCAGCTCGCCAGGCCCAAAAACGGCGACGGCGAGCGCGGCACGGTGATGAGCGTCCAGAGGATGAAGGCACCCAGGAACCAGAGCATGGGCACCTTGCCGACCGGCTGCCAGGTCCTGCCGATGCTGCGGGCGATCGCCCACAGACCGACGGCCAGGGCGATCAGGATGGACGCGAAGGTCGCCTGGATCGTGCGGTAGGCATCGACGTTGTAGACGTTGATGAGCAGGGGGGTGGCCGCGAGGATCAGCCAGGTCAGGACCTCGAAGCTCCGATCGAGGATCGGTGGGACGCGAGACTCGGTGGGGTGCGACAACGGAAGAGCGCTCCTATGGGGGACGTGAGAGCGTAACGACCCACTTCGGTGCCGTCGTGGCGGCACTCCGGGGTTGTCAGGGGCTCTAAGGCGTCGGTGGGCAACAGAGACCGCCCCCCATTATACTGGAAAGCGTCCCCTTGTCAGGGCTCAAGCGTTCCATGCATGAAACAAGGCCCCGGCACGGGGCCGGGGCCAGAGGCGAAGGGGCGGGGACGATCAGGTCGTCGTCGCCTTCTTGCGGTGCTTGAGGACGCCCTGTTCGATGGCATGGAGGAGGCTCTTCTCCGTGACAAACCACGTCCCATGATTGCGCTCGCCCGTCACCTGGCCCTCGGCCAGCGCGTTGCGGATCTCGCGCGAAGTGATCCCGTACGTCTCCTCGATTTCCTCGACCGACAGCTTCGCCATCGTCCCGTGCTCCTTTCCTCGTCCCGGGGACTCGGCCTGTCCCCGACACTCGCTTGCCTGACGATCCGGTTATACCCAGCAATGGCACGCTCCTGACACGGGATTTGCCGATCGGGGCGCGGAAGGCTAGAATTGAGGCATGCACGAGGTTGCGTTGCCATGAAGCCCCTGCGTACGGCCCTTTGGGGGATCGCCCTGATCGCCCTCACCCTCCTGACGGTGGGTCCCTTCGCGTGGCTGCTCGTCACCGCCCTCAAGGGCCCCGGTGAGAACATCTTCGCCTACCCGCCCTCCCTGT
>DATNQJ010000110.1:0-13286 GCA_036704085.1 Stenomitos sp. | reverse complement strand
GCCGGCGCGGATGCCGAAACGGCCCTGCAGGGCTTCGCGATCACCGGGGCGATCCGCCTGGGTCATCCGATCATGCGCCTGAAGCTGGCGGACGGGATGAGCCTCGCGCAGGCCGTCGAGCGGCTGCATGGGCGTCCGGGCGTGGGGGCGATCGCGCTGAACTGGCGTCAGCAACCGACCGCGACCTACGCGGAGCCGGACGACCCCGACTTCGACAAGCAGTGGTCGCACCGCCAGACCGAGGCCCTCGCGCTCTGGAAGGGCGCGAGCCCCGAGAAGAACGTGGATGCGAGCAAGGTGATTGTCGCCATCCTGGACACGGGACTGGACGTCGACCATCCCGAGTTCGCGGGCCGCGTGGTCCTGCCCCGCGACTTCAGCCAGCATCCGTCGCCGAGCCCGAGCGACGCCGCCGTGCAGGGGGCGCCCGTCGACGGCGCGCCCGACAACGATAGCCATGGCACCCACGTGGCGGGCATCATCGGGGCGGCGGGCCACAACGGCATGGGCGTCGCCGGAGTGGCGTGGGACGTCAAGCTGATGCCACTCAAGGTCCTGGGGGAAGACGGCGGCTACGACTTCGACATCCTCGCCGCCATCGCCTACGCCCTGGGCCTGGATGCCAACGGGGACGGCAAGGATGACGACGGCTACCTCGCGGAATTGCCCGACGGCCAGAAGGATCTGCGCACGCGGGTCATCAGCATGAGCCTCGGCTCCTCCTACCACGGCCGCAACCCCCTCTACGACGACGCCTTCTCGGAGGCCCGCAAGCGCGGCGTGCTCGTGGTGGTCGCTGCCGGCAACGACGGATCCGACGTCGGGACGCCCGCCAATTCGCCCTACTGCATCGCCGTCTCGTCGACGAGCCCCTATCAGGTGGGCGATCACATCTGGGAGTGGCTCTCGGGCTACTCGAACCGCGGCGATCGCATCGACGTCGCGGCTCCCGGCGGCAGCATCCTCTCCACCATCCCGGTGGCGAGCGGCAGCTATGCCACCTACAGCGGCACCTCGATGGCCTGCCCCTACGTCTCGGGCCTGGCGGCGCTCGTCATCGCCCGGAACGACGCCGGCAACGTGAAGACCGACGAGGCGTTCTACGATCAGGTCAAGCAGCACCTGGAAGCGACCTCGGACGATCTGGGAGCGCCCGGCAAGGATCCGAAGTTCGGCTTCGGCCGGGTGAACGTGCGCAAGGCCCTGACCACGGCCTTCCCGGCCAGCTTGCCGTAACGCTGGTCTCGCACGGGGCGGCCTCGACCGAGGCCGCCTCATTTTTTTTGACGAAAAAAAGCCCCCCCTTTAAGGGAACTTCCGAGGTTTGGTTAAGGTCAAAACCGGAAGGCTGCAGTTGGAGGCCTGACATGGCGAGGCGATGCCCGGCATGGTAGGATGACCCAACTTCTGCCTCGATGGCTTTTGGGGCCGCCTACGATGCCGTAGGCATTGAGGTAGCGGGATTTTTCCCCCGCAAAGACGGTCCAACGTACCGGGTGCACCCAAGGGGGTGCCCGGCCGATCACGCACCGATGGAGGACACCTTCGACATGATCGTCGTCGAAAACTTAACCAAGCGGTACGCCGATCGCGCCGTGGTCCAAGACGTCTCGTTTCACGTCCAGAAGGGCGAGATTCTAGGCTTCCTGGGACCCAACGGCGCCGGCAAATCGACCACGATGAAGATGCTCACCGGTTACCTGACCCCGAGTTCGGGCAAGGTGACCATCGGGGGCCACGACATGGCGACCGAGTCCCTCAAGGCAAAGGCCTTGATGGGCTACATGCCTGAGAACCCGCCCCTGTATCCCGAAATGAGCGTCACGGATTACCTCGCTTTCGTCGCGCGGCTGCGCGGGGTCGAAGGCCGCAACGTCAAGGCCGCGGTCGCCACGGCTCTCGAGAAGTGCTGGCTGACGGAGGTGCCCCACAAGCTCATCGGGCACCTGTCCAAGGGCTTCCAGCAGCGCGTGGGTCTGGCTCAGGCCCTGATCCACAACCCGCCGGTCATCGTCCTGGACGAGCCCACCAACGGTCTCGATCCCAAGCAGATCATCCAGATCCGCCAGCTGATCCGCGGCTTTGCCCAGGACCACACGGTCATCCTGAGCACGCACATCCTGCCCGAGGTCCAGAACACCTGCAGCCGCGTGCTCATCATCAACGGCGGCAAGGTGGTCGCCGAGGGCGCGCCCCAGCAGCTCGAAAGCCAGCTGCGCGGCAGCCGCCGGATCTTCGCCGAGGTGCGCGCTTCCAAGGAAGCCGTCATCGAGCGCCTGGGCACCCTGCACGGCGTCAACAACCTGGAGGTCGAGGCCAGCAAGAGCGGTTCCGAGTTCGTCTCGGTCACCCTCGACACGGGCAGCGACGTCGATCTGCGCGAGCGCGTGGCGGCCGAGGTCGTCGGCGCGGGCTGGGGTCTGGTCGAGCTCAAGAGCGTCGGCCTCTCGCTGGAGGAGATCTTCCTCAAGCTGACGACCACCGACGTGGCAACCGATCACAAGGAGGAGATGGCCATCCATGGGTAAGCTTTGGGCGATCGCCGGGCGCGAATTGCGCTCGTACTTCGTTTCACCGCTGGCCTACGTGGTCGGCGCTCTGTTCCTCTTGGTGAGCGGCTATCTGTTCTCGCTCATCCTCTTCGGCTCGCGTGAGGCGAGCATGCGCGGGCTCTTCGAGAACCTGAGCGTGGTCTTCCTGCTCATCACGCCGGCGCTCACCATGCGCCTCTTGGCCGAAGAGCGCGCACGCGGCACGGTCGAGCTGTTGATGACGGCCCCCGTCAAGGACACCGACATCGTCCTCGGCAAGTACCTCGCCGCCTGCCTGTACCTCGTCTTCCTCCTGGCGCTGACGGCCCTCTTCCCGGCGATCCTCGCCTGGGTGGGCAAGCCGGACTGGATGCCCATCCTGACGGGCTACGTCGGGGTGTTCTTCCTCGGCGCCTCGTTCCTCGCCGTGGGCCTGATGGCCTCGTCGTGGACCAACAACCAGGTCATCGCGGCCATCTCGACGTTCGCCATCAGCCTGGTCATTTGGCTGCTGCCCTCCAGCACCAGCGTGGTGGGTCAGCAGTTCGGCTCGGTGCTCGAGTACGTCTCGGTCATCAGCCACCAGCAGAACCTGGGGCGCGGGATCATCGACACCACGGATCTGGTGTTCTACGTGTCCTTCATCGTGGCTTGCCTCTTCCTGACCGTCCGGTCGGTAGAGGTCTATCGCTGGAGGTAGCATGTCGACCAATCAACCGAACAACAAGGCCCTCGATTGGGGCGTGACCCTTATCGGCGCTCTGGCGATCGTGCTCCTGGCGGGCGCGCTCATCATCGCCAACTTCTTCCCCAAGGTCCCCTTCACGGTGGTGACGGGCATGCGGTACGGCGGCTTCGTCGCGATCGCGCTCTTCGTCATCGGCTCGGGGATCCAGAACAAGGACTTCCTCAAGGACATGGCGGGCCGCCGCACCACCCAGAACGGCGCCAACTCACTGGTGCTGACCATCGCGGTGCTCGCCATCATCGGCCTCTTGAACTGGTTCGGCACCCGGTACCACCACCGGTCGGACCTCACGAGCAACCAGCAGTTCTCGCTGTCGCCCCAGTCCAAGCAGCTCGTCAAGGACCTCAAGAGCGAGCTCAAGATCACGGCCTTCATCCGCAACGGCGACATGCAGGGCCGCCAGCTCAAGGACCTGATGGCCGAGTACGGCTATGCCACCGACAAGCTCAAGCTCGAGCTGATCGATCCGGACCGTGAGCCCGGCAAGGTCAAGCTGTTCTTCGAGTCGCACCCGACCGCATCGCAGCGCGCCAACGTCCTCATGATCGAGAACGGCAGCAAGCTGACCGAGGCGCAGGGCGTCACCGAGCAGGACATCACCGCGGCCATCCTCAAGTCCACCCAGGAGAAGCAGCTCAACGTCTACTTCCTCACGGGCCACGGCGAGCTCGACATGGACGGCTTCCAGCAGGAAGGCATGAGCCAGGCCAAGCAGTCGCTGGAGAAGCAGAACTACAAGGTCCAGAAGCTCAGCCTGTTCGAGACCAAGAACGCCATTCCGGCCGATTGCGACGTGCTGGTGGTGGCGGGTCCCCGCCAGAGCCTGATGCCCCAGGAGATCAAGACCGTCGAGGAGTACGTCAAGAAGGGCGGCAAGCTCTACGCGATGCTCCCGCCGGGCTCGAACTCGGGCCTCGAGACGATCCTCAAGGAGTACGGCATCACGGCCGAGAGCGACCTGGTGGTCGATCCGCGCGCGAACCTGTTCGGGGACGCCGCGGTGCCCGTGGTCCAGACCTATCCTGCGCACGCCATCACCCAGGGCCTGCGTCCGACCATCTTCCCGGCGGCGCGTTCCCTGACGGTGGGCCAGGCGCCTAGCGGCGTGTCGGTCACGAGCCTCGCCGAAGCGAGCGATCAGAGCTTCAGCAAGCGCAACCTCAAGGATCGCAGCGCGTCGTTCAACCCGAGCGTCGACAAGAAGGGTCCCGTGAAGCTCGCGGTGGCCGCGACCACCACGGCCTCGGGCTCGATCAAGGCGAGCCGCATGCTGGCGATCGGTAACGCCCAGTTCATTTCGAACGGCTTCTACAGCGGCGCCGGCAACGCGGACTTCTTCATCAACAGCGTCAACTGGCTGTCGGATCAGGACAACCTGGTCTCGATCCCGGCCAAGAACAACGAGCCCAAGCAGCTGTTCCTGACCAACCAGCAGCAGAACACCATCTTCCTGACCACGGTGGCGGGAGCTCCGGCGGCCATGCTGCTGGCGGGCGGCTTCGTCTGGTGGCGGCGGAGGCGGTCGTAATGAACTGGAAAGGCACTGCCGCGCTCGTCGCGATCGGTCTCGGCCTGGGGGCCTACGCCTACTTCGTCGAGGCCAAGAAGGACGCCCCCCCTGCGACCGATACCCAAGAGGTGAAGCTCTGGGACCTGAAGGACGACAAGTCCGTCAACCGCCTGGTGCTCGAGGATGGCTCGGGCAAGAAGGCCGAGTACGTCCGCAAGACGGAGGCCGAGGGGTGGCGCTACGCTCCCCAGGCGACCCAGTCGCTCGAGGCCTTCAACTGGGATGGCGCCTACGGCAACCTGGCCTCCTTGACCGCCGATCGCAAGGTCGACGACTCCGTCAAGGATCCCAAGGAGTACGGGCTCGACAAGCCGACCCTCAAGGTCGCCCTGGGCGATGCCACCAAGCCGGAGCGCTTTGCGCTCACCATCGGTGGCAAGACCCCGCTCGACTCGTCGGCGTACTACGTCACGACCAGCCAGGACAAGGGCGTCTACCAGATCAGCTCGTGGAAGGTCGATGGCTGGACGAGGCTCGTGTCGGCGCCCCCCGTGGCGTCGCCCTCGCCCACCCCGGCCACCGCGAGCGCTGCACCGGCTCACAAGTAGGCCCACACACCTGGACCGCCCCCGCTCGGGGGCGGTCTTTTTTGGCGTCTGATCTCAAACCAATCGAACATTTAATGGGGTTTTAAAAAAGCTCAGAGCCGAGCAACCTATAATTAATGAGGTTTTGAAGGCTTCGCTGCAGGAGGACGTCGCATGGATTACACGATCAAGCGTGGAGATACCCTCGGAGGCCTGGCGCAGCGCTTCAACACGACCGTCAAGAAGCTCGCAGACGACAACCACATCGCGGACCCGAACCTCATCATCGCGGGTAAGACCCTGCACGTGCCCGATGCCGAGCAGCCAAAGCCCGTCGAACAGCCCCAGAAGACGGATGCGCCGGCGCAGACCACGCCATCCACTCAGACGCAGCCGCCGCAGCAGACTCAGTCGGCTCCGACCGAGACGCCCAAGCCCACCCAGGACACGACCCAGGTGAGCCAGCAGGCCCAGGACGAGATTGCGCAGTACCAGTCGGTCGACCTCGAAGAGGTCACCAAGCGCGTCCAGGAGGCCCAGGCCCAGCAGCAGGTCGAGCAGCCGCCGACCGAGACCGCGCCGATCGAGACCGCGCCGACCGAGTCTAAGGTGGCGACCGCCCCGACGGAAGAGAAGCCGAAGACCGAGAACCCCAAGAAGAGCTGGTGGGATCGTCTCATCGACAAGGGCGAGGACATGGTCGCCAACACGGTCGGCAAGATTCCGCTCGTCGGCGGCCTCTTCAAGTTCCAGTCCCAGGTCACCGGCGGTGCCCTCAAGGCGGTGGGCGACATGGTGGGCGGACTCTTCAACGTGGTGGCGCACCCCATCCAGACCCTCAAGGGCGTTTGGGGCCTCCTGGCGCACGTCCCCTTCAGCCCGCCCAACATGATCCACGTCGCCAACGAGGCCCTGCATGGCAAGGGCCCCTCGGAGATCCTCCAGGAAGAGGGCACCTACCTCAAGGGCCTCTGGAACGGCATCACGGGCGGCTATCAGGACGCCATCAAGGAAGGCAAGTGGGGCGAGATCCCCGGTCGTCTCGTGGTGGACGTCGGCTCCTTCCTGATCGGAGCGGGCGAGGCCAATGCGACCGCCAAGGGCGCCGCGGTGGCGGGCAAGGCGGCCGAGGTCGCCAAGACCGCGGAAGTCGCCGCGGATGCGGGCAAGGCGGCGGAGGCCATCAAGGCGGCGGAAGTCGCGGCGGATGCCGGTAAGGCCGCTGATGCCGTGAAGGCGGCCGAAGTGGCGGCGGATGCCGGTAAGGCAGCGGATGCGGCCAAGGCGGCCGAGGTGGCGGCGGATGCGGCCAAGGCGGCAGAAGTGGCATCGGCGGCCGGCAAGGCCGGCAAGATCGCCCGGGCCGTGGAGGCCTTCAAGGCGACGAGCGTCGGCAAGGCCGTGCTCGACGTCGGAGCGGGCCTCCAGCTCATGGGCGAATCGGTGGGGGATTTCGGCAAGGCGATCGCCAAGAGCCTGCGCGAGTCGGCCGGCAAGCTCCCCGCCAGCCAGCTGAAGGAGGCCGAGAACCTCGCCGCCCAGGCCGAGAAGCTGTCCAAGCAGCTTCAGGAGGTCTCGTTGCTCGAGGGCGCCGAAGGGGCGACCCGCATGAAGGAGCTCCTCAAGGAGGCCCAGAAGCTCACGGACGCCACCGAGAAGGTCGCCACGGCGGACAAGGGCCTGCGCGGGATGGCCAACGCCCTGCGCCAGCGCGCGAGCCTGGCGTCGGAGGTCTTCCAGAAGAACGGCGTGCTTTCCCGGGCGGCGGACATCGGGACGGTGGCCACCGAAACGGCCAAGGCCCTCACGGATGTGGGCGTCCAGGCGATCAAGACGGCCGGCCGGGGTGTCGGCAAGCTGCCCAAGGCGGTGCTGGATCAGGCGTCGGCCTTTGGCCAGCGGGCGGCGGCGCTGGGCGAGCGCGCGGCGAGCGCGCTCGGGGCCACCGGCGAGCATGCCGCCCAGATCTACCGGGCCATGGGCACCGAGTCGCGCCAGCTCGCGGCCGAGGCGCGGCAGCTCGCGAAGCTGACGGGCGATGCCGAGTACCTGCAGCTCGCAGAGCTCTACGAGGCCGAAGCCAGCCGGATGGGCCAGGTAGTCGGCGTGATGTCTCTGGGATTGCCGCTGAACGCGGCGCAAGGCGGCCAGGAGGCCGTCGAGGAGTAACCTTTGTCGATCATCGAGTTCACCAAGCTCGTTCAGCTTGGCAATGCTGCGGCCGAGGCAGGAGACCTCGACGGGGCGATCTCCCACTTCCGGCAGGCCTACGCGGTCATGCCCGAGAACCCCAACGGCCCCATGCTCCTGGCCTCGGCCCTGGCCCTCAAGGGCGATAGCCGGGGAGCCATCGCGGCCTACCAGGAGGCGCTTCGGCTCAACCCCAACAGCCCCAAGCTGCATCATGCCCTGGGCCAGATCCTGGATCAATCGGGGGATGTGGCAGGTGCTGCGGCTCAGTACCAGGAGCTCGCTCGCCTGGCGCCGGAGAGCCCGGCCGGATGGTTCCTGCTCGGCGGGGCGCGCTTTCGGCTCGAGCAGGACGACGCGGCCATCAAGGCCCTGCGCGAAGCGGTCGAGCGGGCGCCGGACTTTCCGCCCGCGTACAACCTCCTGGGCCTGCTCCTTAGCCGGCGCAACGAGTCGGCCGAGGCGGTGGCCTGCTTCGAGACGGCCCTACGCCATGCGCCCCAGGACGACGGCATCCGCCTGAACCTGGCGGGTGAGCTCGCGCTGAATGGTCGGCCCGATGAGGCCCTCGCCCTTTACGACGCCCTGCAGGAGCGGCATCCCGACCTCGCTGCTGTGCCGTTCGGCCGGGGCGTGGCCCTCTCGGAGCTGAAGCGAGATGACGAAGCGATCGCCGCCTTCGAGTCGGCCCTGCGCCTGCGCCCCGAGTGGGCGGAGGCTCGGCAGAACCTCGCGTGGCTCTATGGGCGGACGGGCCGCTCGGCGGATGCCACCCGGGAGCTGGAGGCCGTCCTCGCCCGGAACCCGAAGGACGCGCTGGCTCACCTGGGCCTCGCCATGGTGGCCGCCGATCAGGATGACGAGGCCACCGCGCGGCGGGAGGCCGAGCGGGTGGAGGCGATCATGCGCGCCGCCGTCTCCGACTAATCGACGCTCCCAAGACGAGAGCTCGAGGTTCAGGCCTCGAGCTCTCGCGTCTTTGGGGGCTCAATCCAGGAAGTGGGGCGGCGTCTCCTGGGCTTCGTCGACCGACAGCACGTCCAGCAGGTTGAGCACCAGCTCCTCGCGCAGGCCGCCGTCGGTGGACGGATCCAGGACGGCCTCGTGCACGTCGATCGACTCGTAGGAGGCGGCGATCCCCACCAGCTCCTCCGGCGTGACGAGCTCGACGATGTCCGCGGGAGCCAGGTCGTAGGCTTCCACGAACTCACGGGCTCGGTCCACGCTCGTGAACAGGACCCCCATCGTGTTCCCGTCCGCCAGGGCCAGCATCGTGAGGGCGTCGTCGTCTCCCATCACCGTGAAAAGCTGGTCGATGGTCATCGCCTCGCGCATGGGTCACCTCCCCCTACAATCCCTTTTAGACAGAGTGTCACGAGTCGCATGGGGAAGTCACCAAACAAACGAGAGACCCGCCTCTCCTCTGAGGGGCGGGTCTCCGGCCGTGACCGTGGTTACCAGAAGTTGGCGGCGCCGCGTCGCGTGGTCGAGCCGTGGGCGCGGCCCTTCTGCGCGTAGACGTCGCAGCGCAAGGAGTGGTCGGGCGAGTGGAGGCCGATCTGGCTGGCGCGAAGTTCTTCGGCGGCCGGGGTAGCGATTTCGGCCGCCGCCTTGCCGAAGATCTTCTGGCCGAAACAGGTAGGGCACATCCCCCGACCCGTGTAGTCGGTGAACGCCTTCGAGCAGCGGGTGCAGTTGGCCAAGGAACCAGGCATGGGGCCCTCCTTCGAAGCGTGGGATCTCGGTGCTCCCATCCCCATCATCGGCCTGGGCCGCCCGGACTTGAGCCCTGCCTAGAAGAGGCTTTCCTCCGCCGTGAGCCGCCACTCCTTCAGGAAGTCCGCGACCTCCTGCATGACTGCTCCGCTCCGGCTGCGCAGGTCGTTGTCAGCCTGGCCGTCGCCATCAAAGCTGCCGGCCGAGCCCATGACGTCGCCGCTCGCCCGGGAAGCGGCGAGGGACCCCGTGAGATCCAGGTAGCGCCCGCCATTCTTGCGTTCGAACTGGAGCATGTAGAGGTCGTCGCCCTCCTGGGTGTGGACGCGCAGCCGATTGAACGGAGTCCCGTTGTCCAGGACGTCCTTGCTCATCTGCACGTACCCGCCGCTGGGGAGCGGGACCTTCTGTCCTGGCTCGAAGGGTACCACCTGGCCGTTGATCTCGAGCCGCAGGGTGGCGGCGTCGAAGCGCACGACATCCTCGTGGGTCTTGATGGCCGCCTGGGTCTGCCAGACCCCGGAGTCACCCGCGAGGGGCTCCTGTCGCACCTGGACGGCGAGGTCTCCGGCCTTCGACCGTGCGAGCATGAAGTCGCCGGCCTCCGAGTTGTCGAACTTGCGGCCGTCGGCGGTGGTCACGTGCGGGTCGGCCACGGCCGAGAACGTCAGGCGCCGGCCGAGCGGCTTGGGCTCGGGGGCCGGGGTGGGCTCGGGCGTGGGCTCCACCTGGGTCGGCGTGACCGGGGGCGGCTCGGGAGTGGGTGCCGGATCGGGCTGCGTGAGCGGGCCGAGGGGGCTCGCCGTCACGGCCGGAGGCTGCGGCATCGGATCCGCCGGCGGAGGGGTGATCACGGGCGGCTGCACGGGCGGAGTCACGACGACCGGCGGCTGTACCGGAGGCTGTACGGGCGGAGTCACGACGACCGGAGGCTGTGCCGGCGGCTGCACAGGCGGAGTCACGACCACCGGCGGCTGCACCGGAACCGGCTGAATGCCGCTGGCCTGGTCGCCGCGGACCTCATCGATGCCTTGGGCCTGGAAGACCGCGATGTCGCGGTTGCTCGGCGGCGGCTGGTAGCCTGGCGGCAGGGCGGCAATGTAGTCGTACGGATTGGGGCGCGCCTCGGTCCGGGCCTGGGCGCTCACGTTCGACACGTCCCCGAGCGGAACGGTCGTCGAGGGCTCCTCGCCACCGCCGGCCTGCAGCGGAGCGGCCGAGGGCGTGGCACTGAGCAGGCGATTGAGGGTTCCGGATCCGAGCTTGTCGATGGACATTGATCGTTACTCCCGTACTGGAGTTATACCCTGCGCGGACGGCTTTCCCTAGAAGACGCGAGCCTTCGCCAGGGCGTGGTGGAACGGGGTGACCTTGGCCTCGAGCTCGATGGCCTTCACCGTCTTCATGGAATCCTCGAGCGTTTCGGTGAGCGCCGAGCGATCGCCCGCCTGCAGGCGCTGGCTCTGGTCCCAGGCCTGGTTGCGGATGATCTTGAAGGTCGTCTCGGCCGCCACGTCATCCAGCTTGAGCGAGAGCTTGTCGGCGACACCGAGCCACTTCACGTCGAGGGCCTTGTTCGTGTAGCGATCGATGATCGCCTCCTTGACCGGCTGGATGTTGGCGAACAGCACCTGGTTGTACTTCTCGAAGTCTCGCTGCTGGGCCGGGGTGTGCCCGCCGACCACCGTCAGGGCGCGGGGCAGGTCGTAGTTGATGTGGGCGTTGATGCCGAGGATCAGGTCCTCCATGACCAGCGAGCTGCCGCTGGTGGCCAGATCGAAAGCATGCTGCCAGGGGGCCGGGACCTTGTCGCGGTTCCCCTGCTCGTAGTTGTCGTAGGCATCGAGGAAGTACTGCACGAAGCGCAGGGCCAGACGGTTCATGAACTCGGGGTCCTCGAACGAGCCGGGCTTCTGGAGGGCCTCTGCCGTGGTCCGGGTCTGCATGAGGTAGGTGGTCACGAAGACCGCGCGTGGATCGTGCCGGGCGATCAGGTCGCGCTCGATGCCTTCGAGGCGCTCGATGGCCTTGTCGAGGCTGGGCTGCGTGGCCGTGCTGGGGACCACGAGCGGGCGGCTGATTTCGAGGCGATCGCCCGGCATGGTCGCCTTGGGCGACGGGCCGGTGGAGGGTCCCTTCGGATCCAGCGGGAGCGTCGGCATCCGCTCTCTCCGAAAGGTGTCGAAAGGTCCCATGATCTGCATGCCCGCTCCCCCTTGAAGACGTTCCGTTGCTGTTATCCGGGACAGGTGTCCCGACCTGACGATGAAGGGGTGAAATTTAAGGCAACCATAACCGCCCGCTCGATCGTTTGCCTGGTGAGGAAGGGTACGTTAGCATAGTCCTGCCGACGTTTAAGCAGGCAACAGCCGTGAGAGCCCCGATGACCAAAAGCACCCAGTCACATCAAATCGTTCAAGTCCTCACGGAGCGTGAGACCCGGGCCGCCGAGCAGCGAGTCGGGACGGTGCGCTTGGTGCTCCTGGCGATCGCCCTCTTCGTCCTGATGCCGCTGCGCGTCATGTCCTCCGGGTTCCAGGGGAGCATCGGCTTCGACATCGCGGCCCTGTCGCTGGTCTTTCTGGGGGCGCTCGTCCTCGCGTGGCTCATCCGGACGCCGTTTCCCGCCCGTCCCCTGGGTTATATGGCGATCGTCCTGGACTTCACGCTCTTTGCCTCCTTTCTCCTGGCCCACGCGCTGTGGGGCTTCGATGCGAGCAGCAACAAGGTGCTCGCCCGCAGCGACCTGACCCTGGCCTTCGTGTTCGTGCTCAATGGCCTCAACGGCCTGCGCCTCAGCAGCCGTCAGGCCATCGTGAGCGGGATCTGCTGCCTGGGGGTGGTGGCGGAGGTGCTCTGGATCGATGTGGCCATCCACCATTCGCCCTTCCTGGTGCCCATCCTGGTGCTGCTCTTGATGCTCACCTTGGGCACGACCGCAGGATCCCTGATGATGGTCTCCAAGACGCGCGAGCTCATCGCCGAGGCCGCGAGCATGGAGGCCGAGGCCGTTCGGGTGCGCGGGGTGCTCTCGCGCTACGTCTCCCAACAGGTGGCCGAAACGGTCTTGCAGGAGGACATCACCCGCATGGGTGGCAAGCGCCAGCGCGTGACGCTCCTGTTCTCGGACATCCGCGGCTTCACGAGCATGTCCGAGAAGCTGCCGCCCGAGCAGGTCGTCGCGCTCTTGAACGCTTACTTCTCACGGATGGTCGGCGCCCTCTTCGCCTTCGACGGAACGCTCGACAAGTACATCGGCGACGGCATGATGGCGGTCTTCGGCGCGCCGCTTCTCAAGGCGGATCATGCCTGGCTGGCCGTGCAGGCGGCCCTGCGCATGCGCCAGGAGCTCGACGTGCTGAACCGAGAGCGGGTCGCCGCGGGCGAGGTCCCCCTCAAGATCGGCATCGGCATCCATACGGGCGAGGCCGTCATCGGCAACATCGGGACCGAGCAGCGCCTCGACTACACGGCCATCGGGGACGCCGTCAACACCGCGAGCCGCATCGAGAGCCTCACCAAGGAGCACGGAGTGGACATCCTCCTGAGTGCCGAGACCTACCTGGAGGTGAAGGACCGGGTGCTGGTCCGTCCGGTGCGCGACGTGGCCATCCGGGGCAAGGCGGGCCAGCTGGACCTGTTCATCCTCGAGGGCCTCTCCCTGACAGTACCGCCGGTCCTGGGCGCGAATCCGGTGAGCTGAGCGGACCCTCCGGCTTCGAGCGCAAGTTTTTCTCGCCTCCCGCGATAACCAAGTAAGCAGTCTGATAAGAAACTGTTAAAGTCTTTGCAGGAGGGGTTGAATGCTCGGATTGGCCTCACGTTGGGCGCTTCTGGCGGCCTTAACGCTGACCATGGTGGGGTGCGGACAGTCGCCCCTGCAGGTCAAGCGGCGCGCAGGCGACCTCGTCACCCCGACGGCCTCGGGATCCGCCGTCGCGGACCTCCCCTCCCTGACTCTCGACGGTGCTGCCAACTATGCGGCCATCGAGCGCGTCATCAAT
>DATNQJ010000109.1:0-6960 GCA_036704085.1 Stenomitos sp. | reverse complement strand
TTCATCTTCGCCTTCCAGGTGCTGCCCGCCATCGTCTTCGTCGGCAGCCTGATGGGCGTGGCCTACTACCTGGGCATCATGCAGCTGGTGGTGAGCTTCATCGCCAAGATCATGGTGAAGACCATGGGCACCTCGGGCGCCGAGAGCCTCTCGGCGGCGGGCTGCGTCTTCGTCGGCCAGTCGGAGGCGCCCCTGCTCATCAAGCCCTACATCCCCGACATGACCAAGTCGGAGCTGATGGCCATCATGACCGGCGGCATGGCGACCATCGCCGGCTCGGTGATGGCAGCCTACATCGGCATGCTGGGCTCCGAGTGGGCCCCCCACCTGCTCGCGGCCTCGATCATGGGCGCTCCGGCGGGTCTGGTCATGGCCAAGATCATGGTCCCCGAGACCGAGGAGCCCAAGACCGCGGGCGGCGTGAAGCTCGAGGTCGAGAAGACCGAGTCGTCGGTCATCGAGGCGGCCGCCAAGGGCGCTGCCGACGGCATGCACCTGGCCTTCGTGGTGGGCGCCATGTTGCTGGCCTTCATCTCGCTCATCGCCATGCTCAACGCGGGCCTCGGCCTGGTGCACCTGTCCATGGAGCAGCTCCTGGGCTGGATCTTCGCGCCTCTGGCCTTCGTGATGGGCGTGCCCCACGCGGACATCTCCACGGTGGGCAGCCTCATGGGCCAGAAGATCGTCCTCAACGAGTTCGTGGCCTACTCGCACCTCTCGGAGATCATCCAGCACAAGGCCGCCAGCGGCGTCACCCTGAGCCCGAAGGCGACCACCATCGCCACCTACGCCCTGTGCGGCTTCGCGAACCTCAGCTCCATCGCCATCAACATCGGCTGCATCGGCGGCATCGCCCCGAGCCGCCGCGGCGAGTTGGCCCAGCTGGGCCTGCGCGCCATGGTGGGCGGGGCGCTCGCTTCCTGCATGACCGCGACCATCGCGGGCATCCTGAGCTAGGGGACGGTAGACCATGCAACATCTCATCAGCCTGGTCGGCCTCTTGGCGATCCTCGCGATCGCCTTCGCCTTCTCGACCGCCCGCAAGGCGATCCGCTGGAGGGTCGTGGCCTGGGGCCTCGGCTTCCAGCTTCTGCTCGCCCTCTTCATCCTCAAGACCGCTCCGGGCAAGAAGCTCTTCCAGATCCTCGGCACCGGCATCACCCAGCTCTTGGACTACTCCAAGGTGGGCAGCTCGTTCATCTTCGGCAAGCTCGTGAATGACATCCCGGCCATGGGCTTCATCTTCGCCTTCCAGGTGCTGCCGACCATCGTCTTCATGGCCTCCATCATCTCGGTGCTCTACTACCTGGGCGTCGTGCAGAAGATCGTGAGCTTCCTCGCGTGGCTCATGACCAAGACCATGGGCACCTCGGGCGCCGAGAGCCTCTCGAGCGCGGCCTGCGTCTTCGTGGGCCAGGTCGAGGGCCCCCTCCTGGTCCGTCCCTACATCCCCGAGATGACCAAGTCCGAGCTCATGGCCCTCATGACGGGCGGCATGGCAACCATCGCGGGCGGGGTCATGGCGGCCTACCTCGGCATGCTCGGCAAGGATTGGGCGCCGGCGCTCTTGGCCGCGAGCATCATGGGCGCTCCGGCGGGCCTCGTGATGGCCAAGATCATGGTGCCCGAGACCGAGGAGTCCAAGACCGCGGGCGGCGTGAAGATCGAGGTCGAGCGCACCGAGTCGTCGGTCATCGAGGCGGCTGCCAAGGGCGCTGCCGACGGCATGCACCTGGCCTTCAACGTGGGCGCGATGCTGTTGGCCTTCATCTCCCTGGTGGCCATGCTCAACGCGGGCCTCGGCCTCGTGCACCTGTCCATGGAGCAGATCCTGGGCTGGATCTTCTCGCCCCTGGCCTTCCTCATCGGCGTGCCGATGAACGAGGCCATGACCGTCGGCAACCTCATCGGCCAGAAGCTCGTGCTCAACGAGTTCGTGGCCTACTCGCAGCTGACGGGCCTCATCTCGAACCACCAGATCAGCGAGCGGGCCGCGATGATCACGACGTTCGCCCTGTGCGGCTTCGCGAACTTCAGCTCGATCGCCCAGAACGTGGGCGGCATCGGCGCCATGGCCCCCAGCCGGCGCGGCGACCTCGCCAAGCTGGGCCTGCGGGCGATGCTCGCCGGGGCGCTGGCCTCGCTCTCGAGCGCGGCGATCGCGGGGCTTCTCAGCTAGCGGTGATTTAGAACGACACGGCTCGGGGGTTAGTAGTCATGGGGGGACCCATGGGGACTGACCCCCTTTCTCGATCGAAGGCCACATGTCCGACGTCGCGACTTTCGAGGGTGTCCCGCAGCGGGTGCTGGTGGATCATGCCGGCAACAAGGGCATCGGGGACATCGTCTGCGAACTGAACTACTACCGGGCCCTGCGGCAGCGCTTTCCCGAGGCGCAACTGGCGTCGCGGGGCAGCCGGCGCCTGGCGTGGGGCAACCCCCTCATCGACCGCTTCGACGAGCACTCGCCGGATTCGGCCTTCGATCGGGTCATCCGGCAGGAGAGCCTGGGCCCCATCGCGGCGGATCTCAAGGCCGCCCTGCACCGGAACGAGACCATCTTCGACCTGTTCCTGCGCCATCAGGGGTTCGACCCGTTGCCGGACAAGCCGGAGCTCTTCGTCTTGCCGCGGGAGCTCGACGAGTGGCGCCCGCTCTTCGCCGAGTCGGAAGAGCGCCTCGTCATCGCCTACTCGGCCGACAGCAAGGAGCCCGATCGACGCTGGGGCCAGGAGCGCTTCCAGGCGGTAGCCCGCTACCTCGAAGCCATGCACGGCGTCTTGCTGATCGAGCTGGGCAGCGGGCTGACGGAGGGACACCTCGGGGTCGGTCTCGATCTGGTCGGCAAGACGGATCTGCGCCAGACCATGGCCTTGCTGGCGAGCGCCGACCTGTTCATGGGCAACAACGGCGGGCTCACGCACCTGGCCGGAGGGGTCGGAACGCCCGTGCTCGTTCCCTGGGGCGCCAACAGTCCCTATGAGGCCTATGCCTACGACGAGCTGTCCGTGGCCCTGGGGACGGCGCCGCCCTGCCGGAACTGCGGGTGGACCGGGGTGTTCCTGACGGAATGCCTGGAGGTGGATCGCACCCTCGGCCGGACCCCCTGCACACAGGACATCTCGGTGGCCGACATGCAGGAGGCGGCGGACGAGCTCATCGCGCAGGTCCGGGCCGAACGAGTCGCCCTCCGGCAGCAGAAGGAGCGCCGGATCAGGCGCTCCCGCGACCCCGTCACGCTGTCCGACTTCGAACGGGAGTCCGGTCTGGCTCCCTATGCCCGCCAGCACCTGTCCATGGGTGGAGAGCCCGGTTGGTTCGAGGAGCATCGCCCCGATCACTTCGCGCGACTGCGGCAGATCGTGGCCTTCCCGGACTGGTCGAGCGGCGAGTGGAAGGAGATCGTCAGGGCCTATGCGGCGGCCTGCTCGGCCTCGGATCCATGGGTCCTGCTCATGCCGGCCTATCCCTTGACGGGGCCCCAGGTACGGGCCGAGGTGGAGGCGTTCCTCGCCAACGAACTGAGGCCCGGCACCCCCTTGCCCAAGCTGCTCGTGGTCATCGGCAGCCTGAGCGCCGAGGAGCGGCACCTCATGCAGGAGCAGGCCGCCCTGCTCCTGGTTCCCGACGCCGGCACCGGCAAGGCGGTCTCGCTCGCCGGGTTGGAGGCGGGAATGAGGGGGGCCGGGCGGGCCTAGCGGTCCTGGTCGAAGAAGGTCGGATCGAAGGCGCTGCCGAAGGATTCGAGGTAGCCGTTCAGGGCCACCTTGGAGCGGCCGATGCCCTCCATCTCCGCACGCAAGGCCAGTTGTTTCTGGCCCATGCGGACTTGATTTCGGGCGTCGATCTGATGCAGCTGGCGGAGGAGGTCGGCCAACTCCGCCTTGTTTGTCGGTTGGATGGGGTTTGCCAGCAGCTGTTCGGCTTTCTGGATGAGGGGATCGCGAGCCTCCAGGAGGGACTGCAGCTCGGCCCAGTCATCCCGATCGATGGCCTTGCTCTGCCGTTCGGACAGAGCAAGGGCCTCTTGATAGAGGGCTTTGAGGTCGGCGCCGGGGTTCATGATCAGGCGGTGGCCTGAGAAGCCTTGAGGGCGCCCACATTCTTGGCGGCCTGGGCCCATGCCATCCGCAGCTCCTTGAGGTGCATCAGGATCTCGTCGAGGGCCTGGGGATCCTTCTGGAAGTTGGCTTCCATGGTCCGACGCTTCATGTAGTCATAGAGGTCGAACAGGTTTTGGGCCAGCTCGCCACCCACGGCCATGTCGAGGGTGACCATGAGCTCGGTGAGGATGTTCTGGACCTTCATGCAGTGGGTGTTGGTCACCTCGAAGTCCTTGTCCTCGATTCCCTTCTTCGCGACGTTCGCGAAGCGAATGGCGCCATCGTAGAGCATCAACAACAGCTGCTCGCGGGGGGCCGTCTCGATCTGCGCTAGCTGATACTGGGCGTACGGATTCTGCGCCAGCATGGGATTCATGGGCTCCTCCTAATTAACCGAGGGACGAGAGTTGGGAGAGGAAGGCGCTCTGTTGCGAATGCAGCTTCGAAACGGCCTGTTCCATTGCGGCGAACTGCTTGACCATGGTCGCACGGGTCTGATCCATGCGGGTCGTCAAGTCTTGGATCTGCTGGTCATAGGCGCGCTGCTGCTTCTGGGTCGAGGCATCGCGCGTCTTGAAGACGCCGTTCGTGCTGCCGACGTTGAACAGGTAGTCCTTGATCACGGCGGCGATGCCGAGCGGTTTGGTCTTGGTCGAATCGGCCGGGTCCGGCTGAGTCAGCTGGAAGATCTGGGCCACGCCGTCCGGATTGGCCTCCAGGGCGGCCTTGAACTTGGTCTCGTCCAGCGTGAGGTGGACGCGGTCCGCCTTGGTGGTCGAGATGCCGATGTCGATCAGCGAGCGCATGGTGCTGGGCAGGCCCGCCACCGTCCCGTTGACCATGGAGCGCATGCGGTCCTGGATCATGCGCAGGTCGCTGTCGAAGGCGTTGGGCTGGTCCTTGTCGGTGGCCGAGGTGATGGCGTCGACCGTCTGGTTGTACTGCGCGATGAAGGCCTTGACCTTGTCCGTGATGGCGCTGTTGTCGGCGGCCACCGTGAGGCTCTGCAGGCCGGGATCTTCCTTCATGGCTGTCAGCGTCAGGCCGGGAAGGATGTTGGTGAACGTGTTGGTGGCGCTCGAGACGTCCTTCGAGAAGTCGGCGGCTCCCGTCGCGCTCGTGAAGCCGTTGACGCCCACGATGCCGATCAGGGCGTTCTGGCCGTCGGTGACCTGCTGGCGGGCCGGATCGTTGAGACCGACGGCCTGCAGGAAGTTGCCCGTCACATCCTGGAGCGAGATGGCGCCCGAACCCGTCGTCCGCGACGTCAGGACGATCTTGTCGTCGACGCCGTTGTAGCTGGCGCTGACTCCGGCCGACGAGTTGTTGATCTTGCCGAGGATGTTGTTGATCGAGTCGGTGCTCGTGTTGTAGGTGATCGAGACGCCGTTGATCTTGAACTCGCCGCTGGTGGTCGAGTTGATCGTGGCCCCGTTGAGCGAGGGGCCGGGAGTGGTGTCGATGCCGACTCCGACCTGGGCCACGCCGATGCCGTAGTTCGACCTCAGGACGCCGAGCGCGGCGCCCGGCGTCGAATACGCCGCTCCCTTGAGGTTCGTGATGCTCAGGAAGTTGGAGGTGTCCGTGCTGGCGCCGGCCACGATGTTCGAGGCATTGGATCCCGCGAGTTCGATCTTGTTGTTGACGAGGCTCGCCGTGACGCTGCCGCCGGTGGCGGCCGCGATCCGGGTGAAGACCGCGTTGAGGTCGTCGGTGCCGGCGACGTTGATGGACGCGTTCTTGACCGTTCCGCCGACCGTGTACTGGAGCGTGAAGGTTCCGTCCTTGAGGGGGCTCGAGAGGTTGAGGGCCGACAGCGCCGTGTTCGTCGAGGTGACGGCCGCTCCGATCGGCGCCGAGGTGGTGACCGACGAGGCGGTCGCCAGGCGATCGACCCGGATCTGGTAGGTCCCCGCGGCTGCGGAGGCGCCGGCCTTGGCCGTGAGGATGCTGGTGTTGCTGGGGGTGGCGGACTTGGCGCGCAGGTTGAGATCGAGCGTCAAGTCGCCGGCAGCGGACTGCAGGGCCGAGATGCGGGTGTTGATCGCCTGGAACGCAGAGTTCTTGTTGAAGAGCGTCTGCTTCTTCTGGTTGATCAGATTGAGCGGCTGCTGCTCGATCGCCATCAACTGGTTGATGAGCGAACTCGTGTCTAACCCAGACGCCAAGCCGCCGAGTTGAATTGGACCACCCATGGGCACCCCCTTTAGTGATTAGCCGTTCGTATCCACGAGCAAGCCGGACAGCTGCTTCTGGAACATGGCGATCATGTCGAGGAACTTCTCGGAGGGGATCTGGCGGATCACCTCGCCGTTGTCCCGGTTGACCACCGAGATGATGGTGGCCTTCGTTTCCTTGTGGACCTTGAACGTGATGCCCTCGTTGAACGTGTTGACGAGCTGTTCGACCTGGCCGACGGCCTGTTCGAGCAGCTGATCGCCGACGGGCTTGGCATCGGCCCCGCGGCGCGCGGCTTCCTGGGCATCCGCCGGAATGCTGGCGATCTGGGCCTGGGAGCGCTGGTTCTGGGCGTCCACCTGATTGCTTTGTTGAGTCACCATCCCAGAGATGGCGATTGCACCTTCGATTCGCATGGCAACCTCCTAGGGGCAGGGCTCCCGACGTTCGTCCGATCTCATTATCGGCGCGAATCACCAGGGCTTGAGAGCCGAGAAAAAAAGAGAGCCGGCGGTTAAGCCGGCTCTCCGAGGGGTCGGTCTTACCGCAGGAGCGAGAGGACGCCCTGCGAGGACTGGTTGGCCTGCGACAACATCGCGGTCGACGACTGGCTGAGGATCTGGGCCTTCGACATGTTGACGACTTCCTTCGCCATGTCGAGGTCGGTGATCCGGCTGTT
>DATNQJ010000108.1:0-5658 GCA_036704085.1 Stenomitos sp. | reverse complement strand
CGCGACCTTCACGGGCGACGGCGGCTCGGCCTCCCTGGCCACCATCAACCAGCCTTGCAACATCACCCTGGACGGGGCGGGCAACCTCTACGTGGCGGATGGGAACAACCACCGGGTCCGGATGGTGGCGAAGGCGACGGGCACCTTCTTCGGCAAGACCATCACGGCGAACAACATCGACACCATCGTGGGCAACGGCACGCCGGACTTCGCGGGCGACGGCGGTCCGGCTACCCAGGCCGCTCTCAACCTACCTGCGGGCGTGACCCTGGGGGCGAACGGGCAGCTCTACGTCGCCGATGCCATGAACAACCGCCTACGCATGGTCCCGAACACGTCGGGCACCTACTTCGGCCTGCCCATGACCGCGGGCAACCTCTACACCATCGTGGGCGACGGCACCATGACTGGAAACCAGGGCGACAGCCCGACGACCACCTCGCTCCCCGTGCCGGTCGCCTCGTTCGAGGACGCGCAGGGCGCCCTCTACATCGCATCGGCCTACGGGAACTTCATCCTCAAGGTCTACTAGCGGGCATCCCGGGAGGATCCATGCGCTCTACCATCTCGACCAGCCTCGCCCTCTGCGGACTGCTCACCGCTTGCGCGGCCCCCGGCGCTCGCCCCGAGGCCCCCACGCTCGAGGGACGGGTCGCCGGCTTCGGCGCGGCCCGACAGGTCGCCGCGACCATGGGGTCGATCGGGAGCGGCGCCACCGTCTCCTTGATCGAGCCGGGTACCGGCAACACCCTCACGACCACGCTCAGCACGCCGAACGGTGGCTTCCGCATGACCTTCTCGAACGGCTTCAAGCCCGACCAGGGGCCCTACGTCCTCGAGGCGGCCAAGGGTGGCAAGGCCGGGGCGACGGTCGCGCGGGTGCGCACCTTCCTCTCCTGGCAGAACGGCGAGTGGCGCACGCTGAGCGGTAGGGGGGTGATCATCGACGAGGCGAGCACTGCGGTCGCCATCCTCGCGAGCCTCCAGGGCCTCACCCCGACTCAGGAGCTCGCCCTCCTGGGGAGCCTCACGCCCGGCACCTCCTCCTCGCTGGGCGCCATCACCTGCCCCGCTACCTTCACGCCGGCCGCGGGCCTCACGGGCCCCGCGTTCTTCCACGCCTACGATCTGGTCGTGCGCGCGCTCGCGCTCGACGCCGATCCCGTCGCAAGCCTCTTTTCCCGCCCGCTCGACGCCTTCACCGCCCTGAACGCGAGCGCGTCGGGCGGCATCGGGGTCTACGACGGGCTGGCCATGGCCCAGGACGGCTGGACCGTCACGAGCCTCACCCCTTCCACCGCGAGCGCTGCGAGTCCCACCACGCTCGACGTGCGCGGCATCGGCCTGCCGCGCGCCACCGATAGCATCCGGATCACCCTCAACGGCGCTCCGTGCCAGGTGACCGCGGCGAGTCCGGAAGGGACGCAGGTCACGGTGCGGGTCCCCGCGGGGCTCGCCGCCGGCAACGCGTACCCGCTCGTCATCACCTACGGTCCCTGGATCGATCGCACTCAGAGCGTGGCGATCCAGTAGCTCCCACGAAAGGCCACCCCATGCCCCGGATCACGTCGTCCCATGTCCTCGTCGTCCTCCTCGCGCTCGCCGGCTGCGCGCCCGAGGAGGACACGATCAACGTTGCCAAGGCCCAGAAGAGCCCGACCCCCACCGCCTCCAGCGACCGGGTGGAGAGCGGGACGAGCGGGCTCCCCACCGTCCGCTACGTCGCCGTCACGCCCGCCTCCCTGACCCTGAACGCCCCCGACGCCGACGGCAACACGCCGGCGGGCTTTGCCGCGACGGCCACGGTGAGCGCCATGGCGGTCCTGAGCAACGGCCAGCCGGACCCCAAGGGGATCGCATGGAGCGTCACCGACCAGCGCCTGCGCCTCGAGGCGGACGGCACGCTGCGCGTGCTGCCGGGGGCCTCGGCGGGCTCCGCGGTCCTCCTGGCCATCTCCGTCACCGATCCTGGCAAGACGGCCTCGCTCCCGGTCACCATCACCACGAACGGCCAGCTGCGCCTGACGTTCACCCCGCAGCTCCCCCTCCTGTCGAAGGACGTGTACCGGGTGACGGTGACGCACGGCGAGAGCCTCGTCCTGAAGCAGAATTTCAAGGGAAATACCCGCCTCACGCTGCAGGCCCAGGACTACCAGGTTCTGGCCGAGCACGTCACCCCGGACGGGACGGTCGCCGCGAGCAGCTCCGCGAGCGTGACGATCGCCCCCAACGGCCTCAGCACCCAGGACTTCAGCTTGGAATGACCGTGAAGCGAGGCGCCGACAAGGGCCTCCTTGCAGATGCGGCCCTGCGGGACCCCGAGGATCCGGAGCACGAGGGTGCTGTGAAGTGGCTAGGGACAGACTTCGATCCCGAAGCCTTCAACGCGAGTGTGGACTATGCCAGGCTACGTCCCAAGCCTAGGCCCAAGCGATCGCGGTAGCATCTGCCGACGGGGAGGCCACCATGCCGCCCGTAGGCGATGCGCTCATGCCAGACGGTTGGCGATAGTGCTTGATACGTAAGAAAACGGCAGGCGTTCCTAGTCGGGGCCTTGCGGCAGGACTCTCTGCTGCCGCATGACCTCTACTACTTCGGTCTTGCCCAGCGTGCCGTCACCGACTACCTCACCGGCCAATCCACCTATCGCAGCATCGCCGTGCTCCGGCCAGAGCGCCACGAACCCCAAACCCTCAATTCCCAGCAAAGCCAACTGCCAGCCAGTCCTTGGCTGTGTCATGAGCCAGGTCTGGGCATCGAAGCTAGCGTGCTGTTTTGAGGACGCGCAAGGACAACTGAGCCTGGATTATGGACGATAAGCGACGTAAGCCACTTTCATGCCAATCAAATCCGATCAAACGATTGGGTTACCGCAATTCGTCCCGATCGCCAATAACGCAAGGACCTGATGGCTAGAAGCAGTATCAACTGGCCCACTATCTGTTGCTTAACCCAGTGCGGTAGTTTTTCTGCTGCGATAGCATCTTGGCTAAAAATAGAAATGGCTCGAGATGAAAGTATCCAATCGCGCATCAATATCCGATAGATCAGACCGCAACTTCTACAGAAAGGTGCGAACATGCTGCCATACGAACTAGCAACGAACCCTTCCGTTACCAATCGGCCAACACCAGCCGATGCTGTGAATCTCCCTCAGAAAGAAAGCATTGGGAAGAACCCTCGAATACTGAGCCTTGCTCGTTGGAGTCCTCGCCTTACCGGAAGACGATGGGCCTTCTATTATCTATTCGTGCGGAACGGAGAGCCTCGTCTTCCATTCGCGGAGGCGGTTCTTCACATGACGTTCGCCGAGCTGGGCGATTTGTGCTCCCGCCTTTTCGATATCCGCGTCGACGGCAGCATGACGATCGCACAACTGCACTACATGCTGGACGGTTACATCAGCCGGAACCATCACCATGACGGCGGTGCGGGTCATGATCGCGCGTGCCGGGCGCGCAAGGAAGAAGGGCTGGCGAAGTGGAATGAGTGCCGAGCAGAGCGGGAACAGCTCTCACACGTTCAGCAGCACCTGCACTACCGAGCCGCCATCGGCAAGCCGCTTCGTCCCTTTGTCGTCTGCAGAGCAGGTGCCTAATGTATGGAGGCGAGAATTACATTGGTACCGCCTACCAAGGGCCACCAGGAGCTTGCACGGCGCTTCTCGACGTCAAAGCCAAGCCCGTAGCCGGCGCTGGATGCGTGGCCCTCGAGTTTTACGACGACGATCGCCTCATTTTTGCCTGCACCCTTGAGTGTGTGGATCGGCTTATCGATGTGGGCGTGGAGTCGCTGGCCGCCTCCGATTACCTGGATGTCTGGGTGTGCGTTCCAAATCCAAAGGCCGACGAGGAAACGCTCCAGGCCACAGGCCACAGCATTCCCGTTCTTCGGCAGCGCTTCGCAGCCGCAAGGGCCGAGATCGATCGCCTCGAAGCGGCTTTCGGGCTACTACCTTTGCCACCCGACTCACCTTTTAGCCTGAACGTGAACCTGGCGACTCGAAGGGCTTCACAAAGCGCGGAGTAGCTGAAAGGCCCCTGATCATTGCCATGCTGTCACGCACAAGAGGATGCTGCGCAGCATCCTCTTGTGCGTGATGAGTAGCCAGCCTCTTGTGCGTGATGAGTAGCCAGCCTCTCGTACTGGCTAGCCTGTCGCGATCAGGTCTCGCTCTGTTCGAGGCGGTTCACGACGCTGGCCGCATGAGCGGCGATGAAGCCAAGTATCTCCCCGCTACCCTCCCAATCGGCAACAGCAATCACCCGTTCAATGGCCGTCTGGATGGCCTCATTCATGCCGGTGAGGGTTCTTCGAAGCATCGGAAACGAGACATCTACCTCGTCGCAGAAGCGTCTCCAGCGACGGGCGATAAGCTCCTCACTCCGATAATAACCACCAATCTTCATGGCCATCCGGGCCTCGATGTCCGGATAATACCGGGTACACACCACGTCATACGCCGGCGCCAAGTCGATTCGCCCGTCCTCTCGATGCAACAGCGAGTAGTTCTTCGCATGGGCATCGCAGTTGCCGACCAGGACGTTGAAGAGCAAATGCTCCAGCAAGCGCTTGATGGAGACCGCCGGGCGGCTCGTCCGGCGGACGAGCCCGAAACACTGGGCGACCCCGGGGCCGCCGTCCGCCTCGTACTTCATGGCAGAGCTCGCCCCCAGAGCCTGACAGAAGTCCTCCTGGTGCACTCGAGACAACCGATGCTCCGGATCGACCACCCGATCGTAGCGCTCGACCAGAAGATAGGGGATATCTTCCGCCTTTCGCATCTCGACCGCCGGAACCTCGAGTCCGACCTCCTGAGCCAGCTTCAAGCACAAATACTCGTTGAGTACCATGTCTTTGAAACCGGCCACCGCAGGCTTCAGGATGTGCGTTGTGGGCGTACCGTGGAGGGGCAGCGCAAGCTGGTCGTCCATCATGCACACGGCTGCCTTATCCTGGGCGCCCGCCAGCGACAGGCGAATCCCCTCGACTCCCAGGAACAGGGGGCGGCTCGGTAACTCCCTGAGGTGCTTCGCCAGTTCTGCCTCGGACAAGGGACGCCCTTCCATCGGTAGAAATTGGGAAGGGCTGACCGGATCGTCCATCAAGTGGAGTGACACGGCCCCCGCGCAGTCATTGCCGATCGCCTTTAGCAAGCTGAAGGAGTTGTTGGCATTGGCCCCGTAGAAGCGGGCAATCATGCGGCGAGCCGCATCGCTCTCAGGCAAGAGGCCACCGAAGTAGGCCTCGCATGAGGCATGAACGTATGGCTCATCCCGCAGCGGAAGGCTCATCGACAGAGGACGAGTGGCCTCCGGCAGGTAGGTCATGCGCATGCGCCCGCTGTCATCCTGCTCCAGGACCGCCTGCGGCAGCCCGTACATCCGAACCGACAGCTGACGCATGCTCATCTTGCCCCCCTCACGGCTCGAGCTGGAGTCGGAGCCCCAGCATCCGAACCACCTTGAGGGCCTTGTCGAGCTCGCAGGTCGGCTTGCCGGCTTCGAGGTCGCTCACGAAGCGAACCCCCACCCCGCTTGCACCTGCCAAATCGGCCTGCGTGAGGCCTTGCTCCTTGCGAGCCTTGCGTATCTGGGCGCCCAGGTCGCCCGCCGACGAAATCTCCATCTGCCCTTCCCGTACGGGAATATCATCTCG
>DATNQJ010000107.1:0-7749 GCA_036704085.1 Stenomitos sp. | reverse complement strand
GGCGAACCCCAGGCGATCGAGACCGGCGATCAGTTCGGGGCGGAGTCCCAGGGCTTCGAAACCGGCGGGCGTGGCGGGCATAGTGCTTCCTTCCTGTGCGCGTATCATAACCATCATACCAAGAGGAAATTAAAACGCTTTATGGTTGCAACGGCGCGGATTGGGGTATAGGGAATCCGTCTATTCCCTGCTTGCCACGCGGATGCCGCACCGTTACGAAACGGCATCACGATTGAGGTAACGGTTTGTTTGCAATTATCGGGCTGCTGATCGTTTTTGCCGGCGTCTTCGGAGGGTTCCTGGTCGAAGGCGGTCCCATCGCCATCATCAACCAGCCGGCTGAGTTCGTCATCATCGGGGGGGCCGCCCTGGGCGGCCTGCTCGCCGGCACTCCCGCCCCCGTGCTCAAGATGATCTCCCAGGAGTTGCCCCGGGTCTTCGGATCCCCGGCCTATCCGAGGGCCGCCTACGAGGAGATCCTCGCCGCCCTGTACGCCATCTTCAACCGCGCCAAGCGCGAGGGCTTCCTCACGGTCGAACAGGACCTCATGAACCCGCACGAGGCCGAGGTGTTCCAGCAGTTCCCGACGCTGCTGAAGAACCACCATGCCCTGGACTTCATGTGCGACTCCATGAAGCTCGCCATCAGCTACCAGGCGAAGCCCGAGCACATCGAACTCGCGATGGACATCTACCTCGAGACCCACCACGACGAGAGCAGCCTGGGCACCGCGGCCCTGACCCGCGTGGCCGACGCCTTGCCGGGCCTGGGTATCGTCGCGGCGGTCTTGGGCATCATCATCACCCTGCAGTTCCTCAACGCGCCGGCCGAAGTCCTCGGCCACCACATCAGCGCGGCGCTGGTCGGCACCTTCCTCGGTCTGCTGCTCTCCTATGGTATGTTGCAGCCCCTGGCGGCCAACATCGAGACCCAGAACAAGGAAGCCGCACGCTACTTCCAGTGCATTCGCGAGGCCGTGGGCGCCTACTTCAACGGCTGCGACCCCATCGTCGCCGTCGAGATCGGGCGTCAGGCCATCTACACGCACAACCGCCCGTCGGCCGACGAGCTCGAGGGCATCCTCACGGGCAAGAAGGCCGAGGCCGGCGCCTCGGCCGAACCGGCGACCGCGGGGGTCTAGGCCTTGGGCAGACGAGGAAAGGGCGGCGGCCATGGCGGACACCATGGCGGCTCCTGGAAGGTCGCATACGCCGACTTCGTAACGTCCATGATGGCGCTCTTCATGGTGCTCTGGCTCATCGGCCTGACGCCGCAGGAGAAGCGCGAGGATCTGGCCCGCTACTTCAAGGACCCGAACCTGTTCCAGGGGAATGGTCAGTTGCCGGGCAAGGATCACCCCATCGACACGGTCATCTCGATCATCCCCTCCCAATCGCAGGGCGCGCAGGATCAGGTGTCCATGCTCCAGCAGGTCCAGGCCTCGGAGGCCGTCGTCTCCCAGCTCAAGCAGTCCCTGGAAGAGGGCTCGCTGTGGGCGTTCCGGGATCGGGTGAAGATCACGCAGACCAGCGAGGGCGTCGAGGTCTCGATCATCGAGAAGGCCAACGAGGTCATGTTCGACTCGGGCTCGGCGCATCCGAACCCCAAGACGCTGGACATCCTCAAGGCCATCGCGCGCGAGCTCAAGAGCCAGGGCAACCACCTGATGGTCGGCGGTCACACCGACGCCCATCCTTTGGTCAACAAGCCGGGCTACACCAACTGGGAGCTCTCGGCGGACCGGGCCAACAAGGTCCGCGCCATCCTGGAGGAGGCCGGCGTCGACGGCAAGCGCTTCGTGGCGGTCCGCGGCTTCGCCGATACCCGCCCGATCAACGCCAAGAATCCCTATGCGGCGCAGAACCGGCGCATCTCGATCGTGGTGCTCAAGCACTAGGCAGGTGTCCAAGCCTGCGCCAGACGCCCCGGCCCTAGGGCTGGGGCGTCTGGCGTCAAACTAGTTCACCCGGGCGACCGTCAGGCTGCCCTGACGCGCGTAGGAGAGGCGGTTGAGGGCCAGGTGACGCATGGCCGTGCCGAGGGCGCACGGTGCGTCCTCGCGCTCGTCGAGCGGCACCCGCCGCCAGTGATAGTTGATCTCGTGCTGGTGATCGTGGTGGTGCACCTCGATCACGCGGTACTGGTGGGGATGCTCGACCAAAGACGGCCCCGTGAGCACGGTGGTGCTCTCGAAGGGCGTGCTGCTGCTCAGGTGGTAGTGGCCGCACAAGAGCAGGGGCGCATGGGTGTGGGGAGCGATCGCCCGGGCCAGACGCCGCCGGTCGTCCTCCTCGAACTTGAGCGAGCCCATCAGGGGATAGGGCGTGATGGGCGGGTGGTGGATGGCCATCAGCGTCAGCTGGTCCCGGCACGCGTGAAGCGTTTCGGAGAGCCAGTCCGCCTGAGGCTGCGAGAAGCGGCCCCGCCAGGTCAGGTAGTGGGGCTCGTCCGTATCCGTCGAGTCGAGCACGACCAGGTGGATGCCCGGAGCGGGGCTCAACGCGTAGTAGGGGTTGCCCCCGCTGAGACCATGGTCGTCGAGCTCGCGCATGATGAAGCGCTTGCGATCACGGACATGGTAGCCCTCGACGTCATGGTTGCCGAACGCCACGTAATACGGGTGCCGGAGCTCCTTCAGGATGGCGCGCATGGCCTCCATCTCCGAGGGGATCCGCTCCGGGAAGTGGAACAGATCGCCGGTGAACAGCACGAAGTCCAGATCCTGGGCGTTCAGGTCCGCCACCGTGTGCTCGAGCACGAACGGGCCGGTCGGATACCTGGGCTGAGCCAGGGTCGTGAAGTGCAGATCCGTCAGGTGCGCGAAGCGCACGGAGTCATGATTAGGCATATCGTGGCTATACCCCTGGAGGCCCCTCCAAGGTACCGGACGAAGGAGGGTTAAAGGGCAACGGATTGTGACCCGCCCCCGCCGCCCGGCAGGGCGCTAGTACGTCTCGACGTGCCAGCGCTTGCCCTTCTTGAGCCCCTCGTGCAGCTCGGTCCAGTCGACGCCGTGGTAGTCGGCGATGGCGGCGAAGGCCTCCGCGACGCCGTCTTCCATCCCCTTCAGGCCGCAGATGTAGACGAAGGTCTTCGGATCGCGCACCAGGGACCACAGGGCGTCTCCGAACTCCCGGATCCGATCCTGCACGTACATGCGGCGCCCGTCCGGGGTCTTTTGCTCGCGGCTGATGGCGTAGTAGTGGCGGAAGTTGGCGTACTGATCGGCACAGGCCTCGATCTCGGCTTGATAGAGGATCTCGGCGGAGGTGGGCATGCCGAAGAACAGCCGCGCCTGCCCCACAAAGGGTGACTCGGGCCGGAACAGCTCCCGCCAGAAGGCCCTAAAGGGCGCTATCCCGGTGCCCGTCGCAATCATCACGACGTGGGCCTCGGGATCTTCGGGCAGGAGGAAGGTCCGGCCGACCGGTCCGGTCAGCTGAACCTCGTCACCCACTTGCAGGTCGCAGAGGTAGTTGGAGGCCACGCCGCGCACCTCCTGGCCGGTCACCGGATCGGTGTAGCAGACGCGCTTGACGCACAAGGAGACGGTCTTGCCGTCGTCGTCATCGCCCCGGCGGGTCGAGGCGACCGAGTAGAGGCGCAACTTTTCGGGCTTGCCCGCCGCATCGAGGCCGGGCGGCAGGATGCCGACGCTCTGGCCTTCGAGATAGCGAAAGTCGCCCTGGGCCGTCTCGAAGACCAGGTGACGGACATCCGAGGGATGGCCCTCGGGCGTGAGCCGCAGATTGGCGAGGAGCTTGCTCGGCAGGGGGGCGTTCGGGCGGTAGAGGTTGATGGGCACGTCCCGGCCGGGCGTGCGGGCGGGGAGTTCCGCAGGGGTGCTCATGGCGACCTACCTTTCCCACTCGAGGCGCCCGAGGCCTGTCTTGACTCACAGGCGAGCGACGGCGCTCCCATGGCAAGCGTGCGCCCCTAGTGTACCACCTCCGCCCGCCAAGATCGCTAGCCCCCCATGACGGTCATCAGCAGGAAGTAGCGATTGGAGAACAACTGCACGTAGGCGTAAGCGGTGCCCATGTTGGGGATGGCCCCCTGCCGGCGCCAGGCGGGATACCAGACGTCCATGACCGTCCCGAACATGTCGTTCGGGTTCCAGTGGGCCTTGAACTCCTTGGCGGCCAAGGTCAGGTTGAGGTAGGGGTCGCGCTTGAGACGCTCGACGCGATCCTCCAGGGCGCCGCCCAGGTGCGCGTAGTCCTGGGCCTGGATGGACGCGAGGCCAACGGCGACCTTGCCGCGGGCGCGCGTGTCCTGACGTGTGTCGAAGTTGCTCTCGGTCCAGACGTAAGCGCCCAGGATGAGCGGATCGATGTCCTGCTCGATGGCCACCTGCTCGATGATGGGGCCGTACTTCTGCCAGCCGAGCTGGGCCTCCTTGGCCGTGAGGCCCCAGCGATCCTTGGCCGGGTTCAGCAAGTTGTAGGGGGTCAGCTCGTCGTTGCGCTTGTGCGGCAGGGCCATCAAGGCCTGGTAGAGCCTCTCGACGTCGCGGGCCGGCACGCCCATCTTGCGCGCGTAGGCCGCCCAGTGATCGTCGTTGAGGCGATCGCTCAGCTGGAGCACCTGCTCCAGGCTCAGGTGGTAGCGCGTGCCGAGGGTCGCAAACTGGCTGGTGAAGTCGGAGGCCAGCGAGTCGACGCGTTCCACCAACGAAGGGACCGCGCTAGAGGCCGATTCGATCGGCCCCCAGGCGGTCCAGCCCAGGAGAATGGCCACCATCATCGCTGCCTTGGCGCGTCGCATGTGCTCCTCGAAACGGGTCCCGAGGGAGTCATACCCGGCCTGCGAGCCTCCGGCAATGCCTGCCGGCTCGCTGCAGCGCGAGGACTACTCTTCTTCGTGGTGCTCGCGGATGTCGCGGAGGCGCGAGCGGACGGCGTCGAGGTTGACCCGCAGGACGTTGACCTCGGCGCCGGTCATCTTGGGCTTGGCGGTCAACAGGAACTCCTGCAGGGCGTTGAGCTGCTCTTCGGCTTGCTGGATCTTGTTCTTCATGGCGGGGGTCCTTCTGCGTCAGCGCCGGCCGAGGCCGGCATACGATGAGCCGTCCGAGCCCGGTCAACCGCGCTCGATCCACCATCACTCTATCACACCCGAGCGAGGGATCCGCCCTGCTGCCAAGCAAGATTGTGCAAGCTCGCAGAGGGCAAGGAAACGCTTCCCCGGAAATACTAAAGGCATGGCCGACCCTCCTGCCGCTTGGCGGGACATGATAGGAGTCAGGCGATGCGCAACCGTCCCCTGTTGATCGCGGGCCTCGTCCTCACCCTTGGCTTGCTCGGCACCCAGGCCCCGAAGCTCTGGGCCGCTCATACCCGCGCGGTGGCCGCGGAGGCGGCAGCCCAAAAGGCCGCCGACCTGCGCCATGCCTCTACGCCCGGTTTCTTGACGCCCAAGGAGGTCTACGACTTCATGCAAGCCGGGGTCAAGGTCCGCATCGGCGACGTTCGGAAGGTCTCCAACTACGAGCGAAAACACATCCAGGGCGCCCTTTCGCTCCCCCACGCGGATTTCAAGACCTGGGGCCCCAAGCTCTCCCGGGACGAGCTCGTCGTCCTGTACTGCACCTGACCGGACGACGCCCTGAGCGCCCGTGCGGCGATCGAAGTGTCCCAGGACTTCAAATACCAAAACGTCCATGTCCTCAAAGGAGGCATGGACGCTTGGATTGCGGCTGGGTATCCGTTTGATTTAAAGGACTAGCGCTGATCCCAGTCCTTGGCGGCCGTCTGCATCAGCGTGCCGACGAGCGTCTTGTCCTGCAGGATGATGCCCACCTCGCGGTTGTTGTCGAGCGAGTTGCTCGTGAGGTTCTCCGAGCCCACGTAGGCCCGCTCGCCATCGACCGCGATCATCTTGGCGTGCATCTTGAGGGTCTTGGAGAACCGGACGTTGGTGACGCCCACGCCGTTGAGCAGCTTGGTGGTATCGCCGCAGGTGTCGCGGCCGGTCACCGGATCGGGCTCGTAGAAGGCGCCCATGACCTTCACGTCCACGCCGGCCTGGGCGCGGGCGCCGAGGTGCTGGGCGACCTCGGGGTCGCTCAGGAACTCGATCTGGACGACCACCGACTTCTTGGCCGAGTCGATGAGCTGCAGGATCTTCTGGCGCGAGTTGTTGGGGCTCACCACCAGGTCCGGATCCTTGGGGACGTAGGTCAGCTCCTCCCAGTCGGCATGGAAGATGCGCTGCAGCTCGTCCACGTCGCTCTGGTCGCGGTCGACCACCACGTACTCACGGTTGCCCGAAAGCCCCGAGTTCGTGAAGTTCAGGGTCATGATGTAGGCGGTGTCGCCGTCGATGACCATGCCCTTCTCGTGGGTGAAGCGGAACTTGGGGCTCGAGCGCTTGACCTTCACGCCGCCCGCGAGCAGCTCGGCGGTGGTGGCCTTGTTGGGGTTCTCGGGCAGGGGCTGACCGACCTGGGGCGGGATGTAGGGGTTGGCCTCGAGGATGACGCGCACGTCGACGCCGGCCTTGGCCCGGGCGACCAGCGCCTGGATGAGGTCTTCGCTGGCGTCGTGGTTGGTGAACATGTAGGTTTCAAGCTCGATCGACTTCTTGGCGCCGCGCACGGCGTCGATCAGCGACTTGGGACCGGCCTCGGGGAAGACCAAGACGGAGAGCTGACCGCTGGCGCGCTTGAGCGCCGTGGCCTTGGAGTCGACCGCCGCCCCCGGCGTGCCGAACGGCAGCGTGCCGCAGCCGGACAGTCCGAAAGCCAGCGCGAGGGCGAGGCTGAGGCTCTGGAAATGGCGCTTCACGGGCGATCCTTTCTCCGAATCTTGTGGGAGCCTTAATCCCCTATTAACGGGTTAAGACCGTTATCGGGGGTTCGGGCCGCCGACTTGCGTGTCGGGAAAGATTTCCGCACGGAGCGCTTGGGGACTGACAAACAAGGCTTCATCTGCTTGAATAGAGGAAGTGCCGGTCTGTCCGGCCAAGGTTTAGACGCTGCTTTGAGTGAGGTTAGGCTTTCATGCGTAAAGAAGTCCACCGCTGGTACAGCCATCGCATCGGCAAGGAGATGCCGATCGCGGTGTATGGTCACTATGGCTTCCCTCTGTTGATGTTCCCGACCGCGGCGGCGGACTTCGAGGAGTACGAGCGTTTCCACCTGCTCACGGTGATGAAGCCCTGGATCGAGGCCGGTAAGGTCAAGGTCTACTCGATCGACAGCGTCAACGCCCATACCTGGATGAACACCCGCATCCACCCGGGCGAGCGTGCCCACAAGCACGAGTTCTACGATGCCTACGTCACCAAGGAGGTCGTGCCCTTCATCTGGAACCACCAGGGGGGTCGCCAGGGCATCATCACCACCGGTGCGAGCATGGGCGCCTTCCACGCCATGAACTTCCTGCTCCGCCACCCCGACATGTTCTCGGGCACCATCGCCATGTCGGGCGCCTACGACCTGGATCCCTGGACCAACGGGTACATGGACCAGAACGTGTTCTTCAACTCGCCCTTCCACTACATGCCGGGCCTCAACGATTCCTGGTACCTGGAGAAGCTGCGTTCGCACGGGAAGAACATCCACATCCTGTCGGGCCAGGGCGACTACGAGGCGCCTGGTCAGTCGCGCAAGATGTCGCGCCTCCTCTGGGAGAAGGGCATCTGGCACAACCTGGACCTCTGGGGCCACGACATGCGCCACGATTGGCCGACCTGGCGCCGCATGATGCCGCTCTACCTCGAGCACGCGTTCTAACCGGATCCTT
>DATNQJ010000106.1:0-4955 GCA_036704085.1 Stenomitos sp. | reverse complement strand
CGCCTCATCGCGCTGGTCGGGCTTTCAGCACGGCATCAAGCAGATCGACCGCGTCATCGCCATCGACGGCGTCCCGGTCAAAGACGGCACCACCCTCTACCGGGAGGTCGCCGCCCGCCCCCCCGGCACCAACATCCGCTACACCGTGGTCCGCACCGAGGGGCTCGGCAGCGAGACCCTGGATCTCACGGTCCCAAGCCAGCGCTTCAACCTCTTCGACTTCTTCGGCTTCTTCTTCGCCTTCTGGATCGTGGGCATCTTCCATATCCTGGTGGGCATGTTCGTCTCCATCGTCAAGCCCGGCGACAAGACGGCCCGCGCCCACTTGCTGTTCTGCATCTTCTTCGCGACGTTCTTCCTGACCAACTTCGACGGCATCTCGTCGCATGTCTTCTCGATGTTCCCGCACAACGAGGCCTTCTCCTTGATCGCGGCCTTCGGGCTGAACCTGGCCTTCTACGTTCCGCGGCCCATCCCCTTCATCGAGCGGCATCGCTGGATCAAGACGGCCAACCTGGTGCTGGGCGTCGCCTTCACGGCCTTCATCCTGTGGAGCCATGACCACAACCGCATCTGGCCCTTCGCCTTCATGGCCCTGACGGCGGCGACGTCGGTGGCGACGCTCGCGATTCCCGTCACCTCGATCTGGGCGCGCTTCAGCAAGACCAGCAGCGAGCAGGTCAAGAAGCAGGCCACGTTGATCCTGTGGGGAGCGCTGGTGGCCTTCGTCGCCCCCATCACCATCAACGGCCTCGCCTTTGCCGGCATCGTGCTGCCGTTCGGCGAGCTCAGCTACTACACCTTCTTCATCTTCGCGGTGGTGGTCGCCTACACCATCGTGCGCCACCGGCTGTTCGACATCGACGTCATCATCAAGCGCACGGTCACCTACACCATCGTGACCGTGGCCCTGACGGCCGGGTACTTCATCGTGACGGCCGGCATCCGCAGCCTGTTCGGCACCGGGTCCGAGTGGACCAACGTCGTGGCGACCGGCGCCGTGGCCGTGACCTTCGCGCCGTTGCGCGACCGCACCAAGGTGCTCGTCGACAAGCTCTTCTTCCGCACCGGCTACGACCTCGCCCAGCTCCTGACGGACTTCGGCGACCGGGCCCGCGAGACCTTCGATGCGACCGAGCTGTTGCGCCTCTTCGTCAAGACCATCGAGTTCGCCCTCTATCCCCAGTTCGTGGCGGTCCTCCTGAAGGACCAGACCACCGGCCGCCTGGTCCAGCGCGAGAGCCTCGGTCTCGAGTACGGCCAAAGGCTGGACATGTCCCCGGATCACCCCGTGCTCAAGGGCCTCCTGCAGGACCAGCACCTCTCGGTGAACACGGAGCCCGTGGACGTGGATGGCCTCTCGCAGGCCACCGTGCTGCCCTTGCGCCTCAAGGACGAGCTGGTGGGCCTCGTGCTCGTGGGGCCGCGCAAGAGCGACCTCAACTACACCTTCACGGACCGCACGCTGCTCGTGAGCCTTTGCCAGCAGCTGGCCCTGTGGGTCAAGAACGCCCAGCTCTTCACGCAGCTCGCGAGCCAGGAGCGGCTCAAGCGCGAGCTGGAAATCGCCCACGAGGTCCAGTCGGGCCTCCTGCGCACGAGCCTGCCGGCGCTCGACGGCGTCGAGTTCTCGGCGACCTCGATCCCTGCACTCGAGGTGGGCGGCGACTTCTATGACATCATCCCGGTGGACGAGCACCGGATCGGCATTCTCATCGGCGACGTGTCGGGCAAGGGCGTACCCGCCGCCCTCTTGATGGCCATGACGCTCGTCATCTTCCGGTCCATCGCCGGCGACAATCCGTCGTCCGCCGACGTCATGGCCAAGGCCAACGAGCTCATCTACCTCAATCGCCCCTCCAAGAAGATGTTCGTGACGGCCTTCTACGCCATCTACGACGCGCGCGATCGCAGCCTGACTTTCTCCAACGCCGGCAACCCCATGCCCATGGAGGCCAAGGGCGGCACCACGGGCCGACTGGAGGCCAAGGGCGTGTCGCTCGGCATGTTCCCGTCCATCGGCTACGAGGAGAACCGCGGCTCGCTGAAGGAAGGCGAGGTCATCGTCTTTTACAGCGACGGCGCGGAGGACGCCATCAACCCGACGAGCGAGCAGTTTGGCGAGGAGCGCCTGGCCGAGATCGTCGCCGCCAACGTCCAGGCTCCGGCCCGGCAGATGGAGTCGGCCATCCTCGACGCCATCCGGCACTTCTCCGAGGGCTCGGACCAGTTCGACGACATCACGCTCGTCACCCTCAAAGCCAACTAAGAGTCCCCGAACAAAAAGCCCGCCCCACAGAGGGCGGGCTTTTTCGGAGTTGGTAGCGGGTTAGCGGTGCGCGACCTCGAACCCGAACGAGTGCCCGACGACCTCCTCGAGGCCCTTGAGGGCCACGCCGTAGGCGGTCGAGACGGCCACGAGCTCCGGTCCGATGACGCTTTCCACGTCCACGATCCGATCGTGCTTGACCCCGCAGGCCAACAGCGCCTGGCGCGCGAGCGCATCCTTGCCGAGACCCATCACGGCTGCCTGGATGGAGGCCGGATGCCCCAGCCCCGCCTGGGCGATGACCCGCGCGACACCCTCGGCGACCCGCGCGATGAGCTGGCGGTGCAGGTTCCCCGCCAGATCCACGAGGTCCTGATCGCTCAAGAGCTCCCGGTCGAGGCCGAAGGCCTGCGCCAGCTCGAAGAGGGCCTCCTCGCGCGAAGGATAGCGGCCGAAGTAGGCGTGCTGCCGGGCCAGCTCCTCGGGTACCAGATCCAGGATCCGGGTCAGGCACTCCGTCTGAGCCATGCGCGGATAGAGGTAGTAGGACCGCTCCCCCACCGAGGCGCGGCGCGCCGCGTAGTCGAGCGGAGTGGCGGTCATGCCGTACCACATGAGCCGCTGGCTCTCGAGCCTTCCCAGGTTGAAGCGGTCCGGATCGTGATGGGACGTCGGGTCGATCTGGCCGTCGACGATGGCGATCGCATCCGTGGAGGTCGTTCCCACGTCCACCGAGAGGCCGCGCTGGATGAGCTTGCTCGCGAGATACGCCGAGCCCCAGAATTTGGTGGCGGCGAACCGCACGACCTCGCTGCCCGTTCGCTCGAGGGCCTCTTCCGTCGTGTAGAGGCGACCGTCCGCCCCGATGAGGCGGACCGCGTCCCCCCAGAGGACATGCGTGAGGCGTGCGGTATGGTGCAGTGCCTGGCGGAAGCTCGGGTAGCTGTAGAAGTGGCTGGTCGCCACGATGACCTGGTCGAAGTCTCCGGCCTTCAGGCCCGTCTCGGCCATGAAGGTGGCCGAGGTCGTCACGAGCCCGGCCTCGAAGTCCGTGCTCCGATCGGGCATCAGGTCCGCCGAGTAGGGGAGGGTGTAGGTCGCGTAACGAGCGGTCGGCCGATCGCCCGAGGACTCCAGGGCGACGTACTTGACCTTGCTGTTACCGAGATCGATTCCGAGTGTGCGTGCCATGCCCCTAGCTTACCACCGGCAAGGCGACCGGAGCCACCTCTACGAGGCGTTCTCCCTGGCCGGGCTCGTACCAGCAGTGCGGGTCGGGCGCCATGTAATCGCCGGTCGCACCGTAGGCCGCTGCGCGCGAGCCGCCGCCGCAAACCTCGAAGAGCTCGCAGCCCTGGCACTTGCCCGTGATCCGGCGGCTTCTCAGCTCCTGCAGGATGGGGTGCTCCCACAGCTCGGCGAGCGACGAGTCGCGCCAGTTGCCGAGCTCCAGGGGCGTGCGGCGTCCGGCGTAGGCCGTGCCGTTGGCATCGATGGCCATGAAGGAGAGGCCTTCCTCGCTCTGGAAGTTCTGACCGTAGTCCAGGGAAAAGGCCCGATCAAAGCCCGCGTCGCGGATCTCGGTGCGGGTGAACGCGGAGCGGTGGGCCTCGGAGGCGATCGCCTCGAGCGTCTCCCGGTACTCGCGCATGGTCATCTGCTGCAGGCGCGCCCCCGGTCCGATGGCGATCAGGCGCGCGAAGGAGAGGACGTGCACCCCCTCGCGGTTCGCCAGCGCGTAGAACTCGGGAATGAGGTGCTGGTTGACGCCGGGCATCAGCGTCACCTTGTACATGACCTCGATGCCCTCGGCGAGCAGGTGCCGCACCCCTTGCAGCGTCCGCTCGAAGTTGCCGCGGCCGCGGATCCGGTCATGGCTCTCGGGCGTGGGGCCGTCCAGCGAGACCTGGACCGCCAGGATCCCCCACTCGCGCAGGGCTGAAGCCAGTTCGGCCGTCACGAGGGTCCCGTTCGTGTTCACGTGGGTCTGGATGCCCAACGAGCGAGCCACCCGGACCAGGAGGCCCAGGTCGGGCCGCGACAGGGGCTCGCCGCCGCTGAACACGACGTTGGGCTCCCGTTCGAGCGCATGGGCCAGATCGCGGACCTGATGGAGCAGGTCGATCAGCTCGGCGGTGCTGAACTCATCCGAAAAAGCCTTGCGGACGTCCCGGTAGCAGTGCCGGCACGACAGGTTGCAGTGGTTGGTCACCGAGATCTGAACGCAGAATTCGCGATCGTACGAAACGCCCATAACGGTCCTTAAAAACGAAAATGGCAGGGGGCAAGCGCCCCCTGCCCTGCAAATACCACCTACCCGGGGATTAGCAGCTCGTACCACCGGCGGCGATGCGACGCTCGAGGGCAGTCGGATTCACGCTGCGGATGTAGCCGTAGCTGGCGCGCAGCGATTCGACTTCCTTGGTCGAGAGCTCGAGGCCGTTGGCGCGAAGCGTGCCTTCGAAATCGGTGTCCAGCGCCGCACGCAGGTCATTATCCGAGGCCACACGGTTGACGAAGCTGATGAGCTTGGTGTTCGAAAGCATTGATTACTCCTCCTCTGATTGTGAACCCCATCCGTTACTTCCTTCCTACCCTCGTGTACAGCTTATTAACAGCCAAGCTTCAGGTTTAACCAAGAATTGAGCGAAAAAAGGCAGCCTTTGAAGCAAATGCAACATTCGTG
>DATNQJ010000105.1:0-3819 GCA_036704085.1 Stenomitos sp. | reverse complement strand
TCAATTACTCCCTCCAGTACGGCCACATGCGCCAGGGCCGGCCCGGTATCCGGGGCCGCATGATCCACATCGAGCCGCGCATGTCCCTCACGGCAGGTTCCGCCGACCGCTGGATCCCGGTGCCGCCCGGGTACGAGGGATTGCTGGCCCTCAGCCTGGCTCAGGTCATCGTGAGCGAAGGGCTCGCCGTGCCCGGGTTCGAGGGCTGGACGGGGCCTCTCGCCCCCTATGCCCCGGAAAAGATGGAGGCGACCCTGGAGGTGCCCGCCCGGACCCTGCATGATCTGGCCCGCGACTTCGCCGGCACGCGGCCGGCGCTCGCGATCGCAGGCGGTCCCGCCCTCGCGCACACCAACGGCGTCCAGACGGCGTCGGCCGTCCATGCCCTCAACATGCTCGTGGGCAGCGTGGGCGCAGCGGGCGGCCTGCTCGCCTCGCCGCCCACCCCCGTTCGGGAGTTCAACGCCTTTGCGCCCGGATCGTTCAGCGACCTGGTGGCCCTCACGGATCGCATGCGCGCCGGGCAGGTGCAGGCCCTCCTGGTCCACCAGGCCGATCCGGCCTACCTCCTACCCAAGCGCCTCGGCTTCCGTGAGGCCCTCGCCAAGGTCCCCTTCATCGTGAGCTTCAGCCCTTTCGTCGATGACACCACCGCCTTCGCGGACCTCATCCTGCCCGATCACACCTTCCTCGAGAGCTGGGGCATCGCCACCAGCGAGCCGAGCCCGGGCGTGCCCGTGCTGACCAGCCAGCAGCCCGTCGTCGCTCCGGTGTTCGACACGCGCCCCACTCCGGACGTCCTGCTCTCCGTCGGAAAGGCCCTGGGCGGCCCTGTCGCCGCGGCCCTGCCCTGGCCCTCCTACGTGGACCTCGTCAAAAGCACCTGGACCTCGGTCTCCCCGCAGGCGCCCACCTTCTGGGCCGATGTGCGGCAGGCCGGCCTCTGGACCGGGAAGACTGCGGGCCCTGGCGCCCCGAAGGGACGGACCACGGCCCCCACCGTGCCCGCCCCCACGTTCAGCGGCTCCGAGCAGGAGTTTCCGTTCGCCTTCTATCCCTATCTCTCCTCCTCTCTGCACGACGGGCGGGCGGCCAACCTGCCCTGGCAGCAGGAGTTGCCCGACCCCATGACCGCGGGCGTCTGGAGCAGCTGGGTCGAGATCAACCCGGCGACCGCCCGGAAGCTCGGGCTCGAGGAGGGCGACGCCGTCCAGGTGCGCTCCCCGCACGGCACCCTGGCGGCCCGGGTCCACCTGTTCCCGGGGATCCATCCCGCCGTCCTCGCCATGCCCATGGGCCAGGGCCACCAGTTCTACGGCCGCTACGCCGCGGGACGGGGCAGCAACCCCATGGACGTGGTGGATCCCACGCCCGTTCCGGGCTCGGGCGGCCTCGCCTGGGCGGCCACCCGCGTGAGCCTCGAGAAGGCCGCGGAGGCGCCCACCTTCACCAAGGTCGAGCGCCGGCCCTGGCCCCCCGAAGGCCATGAGGCGCCCGGCTACATGTCCCTCGAAGACCTCGTGAACCGGAAGTGGCCCTGGAACGATCATGCAGGAGGCCCCCATGGCGGAACCAGCCAATAATCCCGACCGGATGCCCCTTCCGACCGCCCCCGAAACCGGCCTGCACCGCTGGGGAATGGTCGTCGACCTGGACAAGTGCAACGGTTGCGGGGCCTGCGTGGTCGCCTGCAAGGCCGAGAACAACATCCCGGTCGTCGGCGAGGAGGAGTCGGGCCGGGGCCGGTCCATCAACTGGATCCGGGTGGAACGCTACTGGGACGGCGAGTACCCCAACGTCAAGGCGCGGTTCCTGCCGGTCCTGTGCCAGCATTGCACGCACGCGCCCTGCGAGCCCGTGTGCCCGGTGTACGCGACCTATCACAACCCCGAGGGGCTCAACACCCAGATCTACAACCGCTGCGTGGGCACGCGCTATTGTGCCAACAACTGCCCCTACGACGTGCGGTTCTTCAACTGGTTCGATCCCGTCTGGCCCGAGCCTCTGAACAGTCACCTGAACCCCGACGTGACGGTGCGGAGCCGCGGCGTGATGGAGAAGTGCACCTTCTGCATCCAGCGCATCAACGCGGGCAAGCAGAAGGCTGCCGACGAGGGGCGAGACGTCCGGGACGGCGAGATCGTGCCCGCCTGCGCCCAATCGTGTACGACCGACGCTTTGGTCTTCGGCGACTTCGGAGACCCCGAGAGCCGGGTCAGCACGCTTGCGGGCGATGAGCGGCGCTTCCAGCTGCTGCAGGACCTGGGCACCGAACCCGTCGTCGTCTACCTCAAGCGGCTGAGGGAGTAGCCATGGCCGTTCCGCATCGCCATCCGTTGCCCTCCGACGAGCAGATCGTCGAAGACATCCTGCGGCCCATGGCGCGCACGACCTGGAGGTTCTGGCTCCTGGTCGCGGTGCTCCTCGTCATCATCGGCGCGGGCGCCGGGGCTTACCTCTACATGGCCATGACGGGCATGGGCGTCACGGGCCTCAGCCGCCCGAACATGTGGGGGATGCTCATCGCGAACTTCGTGTTCTGGATCGGGCTGTCCCACTCGGGGACGCTCATCTCGGCCATCCTGCGGCTGACCAATGCCGAGTGGCGACGCCCCGTGGTCCGGGCAGCCGAGGCCATGACCCTCTTCACCATCATGGTGGCGGGCCTCTTCCCGATCATTCACCTGGGGCGTTCCTGGCTCTTCTACTGGCTCTTGCCCTATCCCAGCGAGCGGATGATCTGGCCCAACTTCCGTTCTCCCTTGCTCTGGGACTTCATGGCCATCACCACGTATCTTACGGGCAGCACCATGTACTTCTACCTGCCTCTGATCCCCGATCTCGCCACCGTGCGGGACCGGAGTACCGGATGGAAGCGCCGGATCTACGGGATCTTGAGCTTCGGCTGGCGGGGGACCACGGTGCAGTGGCAGCGGCTGGAACGGGCGCTCGCCATCCTCGCAGTGACGATCCTACCCGTGGCGGTCTCGGTGCACACCATCGTGTCGTGGGACTTCGCCATGGCGATCGCCCCGCCCCTCTGGCACACGACGGTCTTCGGTCCTTACTTCGTCGCGGGCGCCATCTACTCGGGGCTGGCCCTGGTCATCACGGTCATGGCCACCCTGCGCTGGGTCTACAAGCTCGAGACCTACCTGCGTCCCGAGCACTTCGACAAGATGGGCAAGATCCTGCTCACCATCTCGCTCATCTGGTTCTACCTGTGGTGGGCGGACTTCCTGACGGGCTGGTACGGCCGCGTGCCCGACGAGCGGCATGCCTGGATGGAGTATCTGTTCGGCCGCTTTGCGCTCCTGAGCTGGACCATGCTCATCTGCAACGCCGTCCTGCCTCCCCTCTGCCTCTCGTTCAAGCGGTTCCGGCAGAACATCCCGCTGATGGTCATCCTCACGCTGCTCATCAACGTGGGCATGTACATCGAGCGCATCCTCATCGTGGTCCCGCCCCTCACCTTCAAGCGGTTCCCCTGGGTGTGGGGGGGCTACTGGCCAAGCTGGGTCGAGTGGACCATCTGGTTGGCCGCCTTCGCGGGCTTCACGCTGCTCTACACCGTCTTCTCCAAGCTCATCCCGTTGGTGGCCATCTGGGAGGTACGCGAGGAGCGGATCTACATGACGCGTAAGCAGGTCGGCAAGCACTCCTATCCCGCCGTGGCGCTACCCGAGACGGGCCAGGAGGGCGGCCATGGCTAGCGTACTCGGGCTCTTTGCCGATCTCGACTCCTCGGTGCGGGCCGTCGATGCCCTCAAGGCGGCGCGCTTCGACCCGCGGGACATCGACGTGCTCTCGTCGATTCCC
>DATNQJ010000104.1:0-3395 GCA_036704085.1 Stenomitos sp. | reverse complement strand
GTGATCGAGCATGCCGTCCCCATGGACCTGAGCGTTCACCACGGCGACGCCCCTGAGGTTCTGGCCCGAGCGCAGGCCGCCGAGCGCCACCGACAAGGGCTTGGGGGCCGGCGGTGGTGCCACGCGACGGGGGCTGGTGCGGGCATACGTGCGGACCGCCTGTCCCGGTTGCCCCGGAGCCGCTGCCGGCGCCTGGGCTTCCTCTTCGGCCGACCATTCGCTCAGGGCCGCCCAGAGCTTCTTCGATTTCTCGGACTGGGCCTTCAGACGAGCCGCCTTCTCCGGATCCTGCATCATCGCCATCAGGCGATTGGCGGCATTCTTCCCCGGGTTGTCGACGGCCTCTCCGTTGCTGATCTTGGCCATGAGGGCCTCGGTCTCGGCGACCTCGGTGTCCGTGACCTCGCCGCTTTCGAGCCTCGAGACCAGCGCCTCGTAGTTGCCGGCATTTCCGCCGGCCTGCTGGTCCTGAAGGGCGGCGGCCGTCTTGTGGTGCATCTTGACGCCCATCGCGGCGAATTCTTTGAACTTGGCGTAATCGAAGTAGATCAGGCCGCCCACGGCCGCGAGCACCGCGCCGCCGATGGTCCAGCGGATCAGGGTGCGCTTGCGGTCCTTGCGGAACTTCTGGGCGACCGACTGCTCCTTCTGCTTGCGCCGCTTCTTGGCAACCTTGGGCTCGGCAAGCTCCGGACGGGGCATGGCGTCGCGCGCCTCCTCGTCCTTGCGGGCGCACGTCACGCACAGGCCGCCGAACTTCATGCAGGTCGAGCAATGGGGCTTGCCGCAGCTCTGACAGGTCTTGAGCCCCGTGGTCACCCGCGGGTGCAGCGCGCAGGCCCGGACCTCGGTCACCTCGCTCGGCGCCCGGCTCGGGTCGACCAGCCGCGCCTTGTTGCACAGCTTGCACATGGTGCCGGGCTTGCCGCAGGACTCGCAGAGGAAGAACCGGCACTGGGGGCAGTAGGTCTTGGCGCCCTTGTGGGGGTGGAATCGACAGACAAGCATCACGACCACTTTAGCACGCTCCTCGCTTGACTCCAAGACTGCCCCACGTTTGCCGTCACCGGGGCCGTCTAAAGCCCTCCGGCGGCCTTTACTTCACAGTTGCCGGGCCGTATAATGGCTCTAATTAGGGACTTTACGCCGACTTCGCGGCCAAGCGTGGCTCGCGGATCCGAGGCGGTCCCCCACGAAGCCCGCGTCGAGAAAAGGGGTGGAACGATGGCTGCAATGGCTCTCACCTATATGGGGAACCCCGTGCTGCGCGAAGTGGCGGAGCCGGTGCGCAAGGTCAACGCCGAGCTCAAGAAGCTCATCGCCGAGATGTTCGAGACGATGTCGCTCGAGAACGGCATCGGGCTGGCGGCGCCCCAGGTGGGCGTCAACAAGCGCGTCGTCGTGCTGGACCTCAGCCACGAGGGGATCAAACCCTTCGCGCTGATCAACCCCGAGATCATCAAGGGCTCCGGCGAGGATATCGACAACGAGGGGTGCCTGAGCATCCCTGGCGTCTACCTGCCCGTGCGCCGGTACACCAAGATCAAGGTCAAGGCGCGGGACGCCAACGATCGCCAGACGGTCTTCGAGGCCACCGGCCTCCTGGCGCGGGCCATCCAGCACGAGATCGATCACCTGGACGGGGCGCTGTTCGTCGACAAGGTCGAGGACAAGGAAGCGCTCGAGAAGGAGATCGCCGAGTTCCAGGCCCGCATGGGCGGCAAGATCGTCGGCGAGCCCAAGACCCCGGAAGCGGTGCTCAAGTAGTATGCGCAAACCTCTCACCATCGGGGTCGCCGGCGGCACCGGCTCGGGCAAGTCGACCGTCGCGCGCAACATTCTGGAGCTGGCCGGGCCCGACCAGGTCGCGTACCTGTGCCACGACAGCTACTACTTCGACCACAGCGACCTCAACGCCGAAGAGCGGGCCAAGGTCAACTACGACCACCCCGACTCGCTGGACAACGCCCTCTTCTCCGAGCACATCCGCATGCTCCAGAAGGGCTTCCCGGTCGAGACGCCGACCTACAACTTCAGCACCCACGCCCGGGCGGTCGAGACGCGCACCATCATGCCGCGCCGGGTCATCCTGGTCGAGGGCATCCTCATCTTCGCGAGCCCGGAGATCCGTCGGCTCCTGGACATCCGCGTCTTCGTCGACACGGATGCGGACATCCGCTTCATCCGCCGGCTCAGCCGCGACATCAACGACCGCGGTCGCAGCCCGCAGTCGGTCATCGACCAGTACCTGGCGACCGTGCGCCCCATGCACATGGAGTTCGTCGAGCCGAGCAAGAAGTACGCCAACATCGTCGTGCCCGAGGGCGGCATGAACGAGGTGGCCATCGACATCCTCAACTCCAAGATCCAGTCGGTCCTGAACAAGGCGACCGGTCAGCTGGCCCTAAGCTAATACTACTCTGGGACAACCCGTAGCTCGGTGCCCTGTCGCTCGCATTCGAGCAGGCGCACGTGGAGCTGTCAGAGCCGCTTGAAGCGCCATGGCAGCTCCCTTGCCATGCGGATCTCCAGCATCAGGCGCATGGCTCGTGGGTCGGTATGCGGTCCCTCATCGTGCGAACCCCCCGGCGGTGGGCCCCCTGGGAGCGACGGGCTTTCCTCCCGGGTTAACTTAAAGCTGAATTTATACCTGAGTTAAGTAGTGATTAACTCAGGCATGGACGTCTCCTTAACATCCGAAAGCATGGAGCATGTCGTTCGAAACAATTCCGAGGAGATAGTGATAGTGAAAAAGTTCGTGTTCGTGGCGGTCGTGGTCGGGCTTCTCGCGGGCTGCGGCAATCCCAGCGGGCTCGTCTCCCCCGGGGGCATGACGGCGAGCGACAGCGAGATCGTGGCTCAGGCGGTCACCAAGCTCCCGACTCTGAACAAGGTCACCTTCGCGAAAGGTTTGGCGGCCGGTCGCAACAAGGCGAAGAGTCTCTATCAGACGCAGGATGCCGCCTCGGATTACTCCTACGACTATGGCTACGCCGTGGGGCTGATCCAGGGGGCCCTTAACGCCTATGCCCGTATCGACGGCACCTTTGACGTCGGCCAGTGGAAGTCCTTCGCCTTCATGAATCGCGACGCGATGGCCGATGCGCTGCGGGCGCTGCAGAAAAACCCGGAGGTTGCTGCCAAGCAGACGGTCGCCATCGGGATCCTGCAGGGCGGCCTCGCAAGCTTCGACTCGATCAAGGGCTCGTTCAAGGCCGCCCAGTGGGCTGCCTTCGCCGACTCGAATAAGAGCGTCCTTTCGACGGCGCTTGCGGCCCTCACCAAGTAAGATTAATCTTCGACCACTCGCTTCTTCCCCCTGGGTTTCGCCCGGGGGGCTTTTCGTGGCGCGGTGAGCGGCTCGAGGAAGCTGGGACGATCGGGGAGGGGTGTCT